>JAWXAX010000291.1 GCA_034439735.1 Rhodothermales bacterium
CCCCGAGCGGGAGCTGACCGATCTCCGCGGGGGGATCGACAGCACGCTGACGATGCTGGGGCACAAGCTGCGGACCAAAGACATCGTCATCGAGCGGGCGTACGACCCCGATCTAGGGCCGGTGCCGGCGTACTCGGGCGAGCTGAACCAGGTGTGGACCAACCTGATCGACAATGCCGTCGACGCCATGGAGCGCGGCGGCGTGCTGCGCATCGAAACGCGGCGCCAGGGGCCGTTTGCGCAGGTCGTGGTGATCGACTCCGGCAAAGGCATCCCGCCGGACATCGCGACGCGCATCTTCGAGCCGTTTTTTACGACCAAAGGGGTGGGGGAAGGGACAGGGCTGGGGCTGGATATCGTGCACCGCATCGTAACGGTCCAGCACGCCGGCGCGATCCGCGTGGCGTCGGCGCCGGGGCGGACGGTGTTTACGGTGGATCTCCCGCTCGAGGCCGTGGCGGTGGCGGTATGAACGAGGCGCTTCCGCCCGTGCCCGTGACGGTCCTTTCTGGATTTCTTGGCGCCGGCAAGACCACCCTGCTCAACCGTATCCTGGCCCGCCCCGGCGGCCGGCGGATCGCTGTGCTGGTGAACGACTTCGGCGCCATCAACATCGACGCCGAGTTGATCGAAGCCGCCGACGACACGCTGATCGCCCTGTCGAACGGCTGCATCTGCTGCTCGATGCAGGAGGACCTGATGGCGGCGGTATGGTCCTTGCTGAACCGCCCTGAACCGCCGGAATACATCGTTATCGAGGCCAGCGGGGTGGCCGATCCTTCCGCCATCGCGCTCACGATTGCCGCCGCCGGCCGGCACGGACAGGTGCGCATGGATGCCGTCGTCACCCTGCTGGATGTCCTTGCCTCGGGTGAAGATCGCCCGCCGGAAGTCGATGCGCTCGTGTACCGTCAGTTGGAGGGTGCCGGCCTCGTCGTGCTCACAAAAGGCGAAGCCGCGCCGGCCGAAACGCTGGCGCGCGCCCGGGCGCTAGTGGCCGAGGTCGCGCCGCGCGCCGGCGTGATCGAACAGGTAGGCGACGATCCAGCCGCGGTGGTGCTGGACACGTCCTGGGGCGCTTCGCCGGTCGGACCGCGGACCGCCAGGCCGCCATTCGTCACCTGGAGCGCCGAGAGTCGAACGCCGGCGGCCTCGTTACCGTCCGTCACGCAGGCACTTCGGGCGCTTCCGGCCGGCATCCTCCGGGTGAAGGGCGTGCTCTGGCTGGCCGACCAACCGGATGGACGTGTCATTCTCCATCGGGTGGGCAGGCGGGTGGACGTGGCGCCAGGCCGGCCCTGGCGCGACGAACGGCCGCACACGCGCCTTGTTGCGATCGGCCTGCAGGCCTCCATGGATCCTGCGTCGCTGGATGCCTGGTTCGAGGCCTGGTTCGGCCCTCGGGTGGGCGGCCGTCCAGCGGCATCATTATAATCAGACGAACACCATGGAAGCACGCGGCCATCCTGTGCCAACTATCGTCGTGGTCGGCTACGCCGGCAGCGGCAAGACCACGTTGTGTCGGGCGCTCGTGGCCCGGGCGGGGCAATCGCACATGCGCTTCCGGGAACTGCCGGCGACCACGATGCTCACCCCCAATACGGAGGGCGAGCGCGTGGTGTACGATATCCTGCTCGGCCGCGAGCAATCCCCCCCTGACGCCATCGTCCTTACGATCGATACGCTCCAGGTGCAGCAGCAGTTGTATCTCCTCAGCCAGGTGATCGACCTCCGGCTGCCCGTCGTCGTCGCCCTCACGATGGGGGACCGCGCGGCGCGGATCGGGGTGGCCATCCAGCACGAACTACTGGCCGGCTTGCTGGACGTGGTGGTCGTGCCCGTGCACCCGGCGGAAGGAAGCGGCCTTGAACAGCTGAAACGCGCCATCGAAGAGGCCCTATCGACGAAACGCGCCTCCAGGCAACTGCACTGGCGCCCCTCGATGGGCCTCGCCGACGCCTACAATCACCTGGATCAGAAGTGGATCTTTACCCATCTGAAGCTGCACGCCGGCGCACGGCTCATCGAAGGGCTCCGCCTGCTGTCTTCTCCCCGCGCGGCGGAAGAATACGTCCACACCCCGGGGCACGCGGCGCTCGTCGCCACGCTCGAAGAGGCCCGGGCGAAACTGGAGGCGCGCCAGGAGAACTGGACCCTCGCCGAGGTGCTGCAACGGCACAACTGGGCCACCCAGATCGCCGGACAGGTGATCAAACATACGCTCCCGGAACGCCGGATGGATCGCCTCATGCTGCGGTTCCGCGCGGCGCCGGCGTGGTTGGGCTGGGCCTCGATCGGGGCCGCGGCCCTTCTGGGCGGGCTAGCGCTGTATTATGTGTTGGGGCGCTAATAAGATGGCCGCTGGCAGGTTATGAAAACGAACTTGCGGGATGGCAAACGCGCATGGAAATGGGTTTGCCTTTGCCTACACCGGCGACGTTTCCACGCCGCGGTTTCGGTGGACGGGTTCTATACCTGGAGGCAATCCCGGATCAGGGTTTCACACGTCGATACACTTCTTCGAGCTGGAACGTGCCGATCTTGCCCGAATGATGCCACAGGTCGCCTTCGATCAGCCAGGTGAAGGAGATGCGCGTGCCGACAAGCGGTGGGCTCGTGTGGTAATCGATGATCTCGGTGTACATATCCCCATCGATCTCGTAGCGACCGCCGCCGGCGGTGATTTCTTCGCCATCCGCGCTCTGACGGCCAAAGGCGAAGCGGGTTTCGGATAATAACTTGATTTGCTTCCGATTGCCGGGAAGCGATTCGCCCATCTTGAGAGGTTGTTCGACGCGATTGGGATGGATGAACGTTTGCGAGACCATTTCCCAGCTTCCGACAAGTGGGTGGGTCGGTGTTTCAGGTTGCTGTGCGCGGGCGCCCACGCCAAATCCCAACAGGAGCATGATCCAAAGACGTTTCATAAGGTACCACCTGTTTGTATATGTGAGTGCCTATTGCACCGGCGTTTAAGCTTCGCGGGCCGTATCGAGGCGGATGGGGCCGGAAGCGCTTCCATGGAATAATAAATGATGAGGGAGCTTCATGGGCCAGACTTCATTCATGGTAACTTAGCAGAGTGGATTAGTCAACAGGCGCCTGAAAACGAGGGGGCCGCAGGCGATCGGGATACGTGGCTCGGAGCGGCGGTTGGATCGCCTCATGATGCGGTTCCGTGCCGCGTCGGCATGGCTGGGTCGAGCCTCCATCGGTGCGGCCGGCCTCCTCGCTGGGAGCGTGCCGATGTACCTGCACGGGCGCGGATTACGCGCCGGCGAGTCAAAATATGACGCATCCACGGGATAGCTGATGCGCCCGAAATATCGTTATCTTCCGGCCGAGGACCCGCATCTCCTCTTTGGTCCGCCAACGCGGAATCCTATGAAGTGCATCCTGTTCGCCACTCTCAGCCTCGTTCTGATTCTGCCCTCCGCCTCCGGTCAGGCCCCGAGCTTTAAATGGGGGGATGTCCGCGCCGCGGACCTGGAGATGACCCATTATCCGGCGGATTCCAACGCCGTCGCCCTGATTCTCGCCGAACAAGGGCGAACCAGCGTGGATGAACAGGGCCGCGTGGAGTTTCGGCTCTTCCGACGCATCAAATTCCTCTCCGCAGCCGCCTATGACGCGTGGGGAACGGTTCAGCTCAGCTACTGGACCGGGAAAGACTTCCCCCAGTCGCTGGACAAGTTGCGCGCGCAGACCGTCAAGCTGGGGCCAAATGGCAAGGTGGTGGAGCAGGCGGTGTCAAAAAAAGACTTCTTCAAGGAGAAGGTGAGCGATACGGTTACGTCCTCGCGCTTCACGTTCCCGGCACTTGAGCCCGGCGTCGTGCTGGAGTATGAGTATGTGCTTTCGTCCGAAAGCCCCCAACACGTGCCGGATTGGTACTTCCAACACGACGAGCCGACGCTGTGGTCCGAGTACATGGTCACCTTCCATCCCCGCTTCGGCTTTGTACGGGTGACGAATGTGCCGGCATTCGACGTCGAAACGAGTAAGGTGCTTACCCGTCAGGAGGGCGCCTTGCAGGAAGTGCGCTGGGCGATGAAGGACCTGCCGGCGCTCCGCGCCGAGCCGTACACAACGACACTGGAGGACTACCGCGCGCGCATCCGTTTTCAGCTCTCCAGCTATGTAATGCCCGGCCAGGGCATCATCCCGATCATGAAGACCTGGGACGCGCTGGCGGAGGAGCTACGCACGGACGCGAACTTCGGCCAGCAGCTCAATCCCACCGGCGACGTACGCGACCTCGCCGCGCGGATCACGGCCGGCCTGACGACCCCCAGGGAGAAAATGGAGGCAATCCACGCCTATGTGCGTCAGTCGGTGACGTGGAACAGCGAATATGGATTTCTGAGCGATGTCGGGGACCTGGACACCGTGCTCCGACGCCACACCGGCTCCGTCCCGGACCTCGCGTTTCTGCTGATCGCGCTCCTCCGGGCGGTGGATATCGACGCGGATCCAGTGCTCATCAGCACGCGCGGCAATGGGGCGGTGGAGAAGGGGTATCCGCTCTACTCTCAGTTCGACTATGTGATCGCGCATGCCGTGGTGGGGGGCGCCTCGGTGCTGCTCGACGCCACGGAGCCGCTGGCCGGCCACGGCCTCCTGCCCCTGCGAGCCTTGAACGGACAGGGCTGGCTCGTCCGAGATCAGTCGCAGACATGGATCGAAGTGGCCTCGCCGGCCCGGCATGCACGGCAGGTGACGATCAAAGGGCATCTCGATGAGACGGGCGCCCTGACGGCTACGTTCCTCTCGGAAGACGGAGGATACGCCGGCCTGGAGCGTCGGAACGCCCTGGCGGAAGCGCCGGACGAGGCATCGTTCTTTCAGACGCAGGTCTTTGAGGAACGCCCCGGTATCGCGATCGACTCGATCCGGATCGAGCGGGCGGATAGCCTGGACAAGTCCATGCGGCTTTCGGCCTCGCTTGAGGTGGAGGGCTACGGCCAGGCCGCCGGCGATTTTATCTACCTCAGTCCCTACCAGTTCGAACGACTCACGGAGAACCCGTTGCGCCCCCCCACGCGGTCCTTTCCGGTCGACTTCGGGTATCCCAGCGATCTTGTGTATACCCTCGAACTGGCGCTGCCCGAGGGGTTTCGCGTCCAGGAAACGCCACAAAACATGAACCTGCGACTTCCGGAAAATGGAGGCTCGTTCAGCGTCCGCTCCGAAGAGGTGGATGGCGTGTTTAAACTCCAGTCGCGGCTGGTGTTGTCGCAGCCGCGGTATGCGCCGCGTGCGTACGTCGGTTTGAGAGAGTTCATGGACCGGGTGGTGGCGGCCCACGCGGAACAGGTCGTCCTCCAACGCACCGACGGGCAGTAGCCGGCGCCCCAGGCGTTCGTTTGCCATGCAACAGATGGATTGGCGGATCGTGCGGGTGGCGTTCTTCGGAGGCGCTCTGCTGGCCGTCCTCGCCCCTTGCTTCGTAGCCGCGCAGCAGCTTCCCGATGAGATCTCCGCCTCGTTTCCGGCCGCGCTCCTGTCGCCGGCCCTGGCCGACCTCGACGCCGGCGCTGTCGTCCGCGCGGACATACGGCGATTCGAGGTAAAAAACCACGGCGAGGCCGTGTACCAGGTACGACGAGTGGTGACGATCCTGGATGCTCGGGGGAGGAATGAAGGGCAACTGATCGTGGAGTACGACCGGCTCCGGATGTTGCGCAACCTGGATGGCCAGATCCGCGACGCCGGCGGCAAGGTGATCCGGAAGCTGAAAAAAAGCGACACCAACGATTACAGCGCCATCTCCTCCTACTCGCTCTACGACGACAACCGGATGCGCGTGGCCGAGCTGTACCACGACGTCTACCCCTATACCGTCGAGTTTATGTACGAACTCGACTTCGACGGACTCATCGGCTGGCCGGCGTGGTACCCCCTGGCGAGCGGGTGGCCCGTGGAGTTCACCCGGTATGAGGTGGCCGCTCCGGCCGACATGGCCGTGCGCCACGTCGCCGAAGCGCCGGTCGGCGAGCCGGCCGTTCGGTCCGATGGGCGCGTCACGACCTACACCTGGACGATCACAGCCATCGATCTGCTCGAAGCCTATGTCCGGGCCGTCATCACGGGCGACGCCGCGTCCGCCGGTGGTGAGGCCGTACTGCAGGTGGCTTCCGACCGGTTTCAGATTGAACGCTCCGAAGGGGATATGAGCACGTGGGAGGGATTCGGGGCGTGGTATGCCGCTTTGTCGCGGGGGCGCGACACCCTGCCGGCCGAGCTGGCGGCCGAAGTGGCCCGCCGGACCGCCGGCGTGGAGGATCCGATGGAGAAAGCGCGGCGCATCTACACGTACCATCAGGAGTCCACCCGCTACGTCAGCGTCCAGCTGGGGATCGGCGGCTGGCAGCCGTTTGATGCGGAATATGTCTACCGGAACCAGTATGGCGACTGTAAGGCGCTGACCAACTACCTCGGCGCGATGCTCCGCTCGGCCGGCCTGGATGCCGCGCCGGCGCTCATCCGCAACGGGCGCTCGGCCCCCGATCTTCGGGCAGATTTCCCCAGCAACCAGTTCAACCACGTCGTGGTGATGCTGCGGGTCGGGGCCGATTCGCTCTGGCTGGAGGCCACGGATGCGACGGCGCCCTTCGGGCACATCGGCGCCGGCAACGAGGACCGCTTTGCGCTCCTTGTCGGCGCGGAAGAGGGGGCGCTGGTTCGGACGCCGCGGAGCCCGGCGTCGGCGAACACCCGGCTTCGGGTCGGGGCCGTCGAGGTGGACGCGACCGGCAATGCCCGGGTCGATGTCGTCACGCGGTACGCCGGCCACCAGCAGCAGAACGTCCGCTACGCCCTTGCCCGCGCGCCTCACCGCGATCGGATGGACTGGCTGCGCCGCGCCATCGAACTGCCGACCTTTGACATTGAGCAGGTGGACTTCTCCAGCGTCGATCGACGGGAGGACACGCTCGCGTTGCCCATGACCCTCGCGTTGCCCCGCTACGCCTCGCGGACGGGAACGCGGCTGTTCGTCCAACCGAATCTCTTCGAACGCTCCGTCAGCGTCCCACCCGAACATTTCGGCTCCAACCGGCCGTATCTCCTGTCCTACGCCTTTCTGGATGTGGATAGCCTGCGTTTCCGGTGGCCGGCCGGCTATGCCGTGGAGACCATCCCGGAGCCCGTGGATCTCGATTCCTCCGTTGGTCGCTACACGATATCGATCGAGGTGGAAAGCGACGGAACGCTGGTGTACACCCGCCGGCTCGAAATCCCCGATCGCCGCATCCCGGTGGATCAGTACGATGCCTACCGAACCTTTATCGACCAGGTCGAACGCAACGACCGCGGCATGATCGTGCTGGTGAAACAGGGGTCGTGAGAGGGGTTCAAGGTTCGAGGTTCAAAGTTAAAGGAAGTCTCTCGATGTATCTTAATTTCAAATCTGAACCCTTTAATTAACCATTGATCCGCGCAGCCGCCCGGGATAGGTGGCGCGGATGAGCGCCCGGGCCAGAAGCCGGGTGGGGTCGATGAGCGGGATCCCGGCGGCGTTCGAGCCGGGGAGGGCAAGGGGCATTTCCGTGCAACCCAGAATGACCGCCTCCGCGCCCCGCGTCGCAAGGGCGGCGACGGCGTCGGCCAGGTCCTCCCGGGCCCGCTCGCTTACGGGGTTGACGCTGGCCTTGACGCCGTACCGCGGGTCGTAGACGGCGGCATGGACCACGCGCTCCTGCATCTCGGCGGAAGGTAATATGACCTCGATGCCCACGCGCACAAGCGCGTCGCGGTAGAGGCCGAGCCGGAACACCGAGGTCGTGGAAAGCACGCCGACACGGACGGGAGGATGTGGGAGCGTGGCCAGGTGCACGGCCGTCTCCTCAATCATGTGGAGAAGCCTGAGCCGGCTGCCGGCCTCCGCCAACCGGCTCCGGATGACATCGAAGATAACCGGCGCGTGGGCCGAGTTGCATGGGACGGCGGCGACGGTGGCTCCGGCTTGCTCCAGCATCAGCGCGATTCGCGCGATGGCGAATGCCGGGTTCGCGTCGACGGCGCCGAGCACATAGGCTGTTCGATCGACGATTTCGCCGGGAACGGAAAGCAGGGCGAGCGGGAGGTGCTCCTGGTCGGTGCTCGCCGCCGTTTCGTCGAACACCTTGCGCACGAGATCGAGGCCGGCGTACGGGCCCATCCCGCCAATGATGCCGATCATCGGCGGGGAGGTCGATTCAGCCATGTGGGGGCGGCATTAGCCGGCGATTTTCATCGCGGACGGGTCCCACGTATACGGCCGTTTATCGACGTAGCTCATGTTGGCGAGCAGCGTTGGCGCGGCGGCGCGGAAGCCGAAGGTGGCGTCTTCGTAAACGGGGCGGCCGTTGCGGATGGAGTCGAAGAAGTACGTAAAATGGTCGAACCGATCGTCGTAACCATCCGGAGCCTGATACTCCATCCGGCCCGTCATCGCCGGGGCGATGGGTGCCACGTAGTTCTTGCGAAGGTGATCGGCGAGACGTTTCTGTTCGGCCAGCGAGAAGGTGAAGGCCGAGTTGTAGCCGGTGATGATTTCGTCAATCGAGGGCTCCCATCGGCCGTTGCGCTCCACCGTCACGCTTGAGCCGCCGACCGTCATCACTCCTTCGTCCCCGATAAACTTGAAGTGGAAGCCGCCGCCCTGGCCGTCCACGAAGTTCGTCTGGAGGGACATGTTGAAGCCCGGGTGTTGCTCGGTTTCGGGGTAGGTGAAGAGGCTCAGGAGCACGTCCGGCACATCGCGGCCGTCCTTCCAGAACCGGAGGCCGCCCTGGGCCACGACGTCGGTGGGCCCGATGGCGTCCAAGGTGCGGTGGATCCCTGTAAAGAGGTGGACGTAGAGGTCGCCGGCGGTGGCGGTGCCGTAATCCCAGTAGTTCCGCCAACGGAAGAATCGCGTGGCGTCGAAGGGACGTTTCGGCGCGCTGCCGAGGAACCGGTCCCAGTCCACCGTCTGCTCGCTGGCGTCCGTCGGGATCGAGTACTGCCAGGCGCCGAGGGCCGAGTTGCGGTTGGTGATCGCCTCGATCATGTTCAGCGTGCCGATGGCGCCTTCTCTATACAGCTCGTGGGCCCGGGCGTAGAGGATGGAGCTGGCGTACTGGCTGCCCACCTGGAAGACCTTACCGGTTTCTTGCTGGACCTTGATGAGGTCGTGCCCTTCTTCGACGCGGTGCACCATCGGTTTTTCGCAGTATACCGCTTTGCCGGCGCGGAGGGCATCTTTGGCCATCGGCACATGCCAGTGATCCGGGGTGCAGATGAGCACCGCGTCGATGTCCGTCCGGGCGAGGATTTCGCGGTAATCGACGTAGGTGTCGACATGATCTCCGTATTTCTCCTTGACGTGGATCCGCCGGCCTTCGTAGAGGTCGGCCGCGGCGACAAGTTCCACGCCGGGGACGCGGAGCGCCGTGTCCGTGTCGATAAAGCCGATGATGCCCATCCCGATCGTGGCGATACGCACGGTGTCGTTAGGGGATAGGCGAGGATGGACCGGCATGGAGAGGATTTCGGCCCTGCCCGCGAGGGCCGGAGCGAGGCCGCCGGCGAGCACCGAGGTGGCAGCGGCTTTCTTCAAGAATGCGCGTCTGGTGTGCGGCATAAGAGTTCGTAGATGAAATGGGAGAGGTCGGTCAGGAGAGAATACGTATTTTCGTTGTCTCACCCAAGTGGCGCCCAGGCGGGGGGACCGGGGGGGACCTTGAAGTTTACGCAAACTACAGAGGGAATCGCCGATCGAGAAACCCTCTCGCGTGGCTTCGCGTTGACAGCACCTTTCAGGCGCCACGCCTGGCGCGCTCGCCACAGCCGAACGATGGTGGGGGCGTGCTGAGAGGATCCCTTGCCCGGTCGTCTAATGGCAGGACAGCGGCCTTTGAAGCCGTATGTGGAGGTTCGAATCCTCCCCGGGCAACACTGTCAATTAAATGCCGCCAGTGGAAAGCAGCGCCCGTTGCGGTTTGATGTGTCGATGTCTGCTCGCCCCGAGGAGACACGCGTCGCGCCTTTGCGCGCGGTTTTGGTTTAGTAGGCCGATAGGTCTGGAGCCCGGAGATGTCGGGTGACCGGAATTCTTGTTCAAGCGTCATTCAGGGCACATGCTTACATCGTTCAGGGGCCACCCCATCACGCTTTTTGCGGGTCGCTCCAATCCCATGCTGGCCGAGCGGATCGCGGAGTCGTACGGTCAGAACCTGGGGAATCTGATCATCAAGGAGTTTTCCGACGGCGAAATCTATTGCCGATACGACGAATCGATTCGTGGAACGGACATCTTCATCATCCAGAGCACGTGCCCGCCGGGCGAGAACTGGCTCGAGTTGCTGCTCCTTATCGATGCGGCGAAGCGAGCGTCCGCGGCCCGGGTGACGGCGGTGATCCCTTACTTCGGGTATGCGCGGCAGGAGCGGAAGGACCAGCCGCGGGTGTCGATCGCGGCGAAGCTGATGGCGAACATGCTGACGGTCGCCGGCGTGGATCGTATCCTCACGATGGATCTGCATGCCCCGCAAATTCAGGGATTTTTCGACTTGCCCGTGGATCATTTGTACGGGTCTGCTGTTTTTACGGACTATTTTCAGACACTGAATCTGACCAACCTGGTCGTCGTCGCGCCGGATATCGGCGCCCTCAAGATGGCCCGCGCGTACGCCAAGCGGCTCGGGGCGGATCTTGCGGTGATTGACAAGCGCCGACCCCGCCAGAATGAAGCGGAGGCGATGAATATCATCGGCGAGGTGGGAGGGAAGAACGTGCTGATCATGGACGACATCGTCGACACGGCCGGTACGCTGGTTAGTGCCGCGATGGCGCTGCGCCAGGCTGGCGCGCTCGAAATCGTGGCGGCCTGTACGCACCCGTTGCTGTCGGGGCCGGCCTACGAGCGCATCGAGTCGTCCGAGTTGACCCGGCTCGTCGTGACGGATTCGATTCCGTTGCGCCGGCCGTCGCCGCGGATCGAGGTGGTCAGCGTTGCTGCCATCTTCGCGGACGCCATCCGGCGTATTTACACGGATGAGTCGGTCTCAACGCTATTTCTACCATAAACACGTAACCGTCGCCGCAACGCGAGCGGTTCCGGCGAAGGCGCCGGCGCTTGTGCGGTATCCGAAGCCATGGAATTCAGAACGATCGAAGCCTCGCCACGCGGGGTAGGTAAAAAAGCCGCCCGGCAAACCCGGCTCGCAGGCAACGTCCCCTGTGTCTTGTACGGCCACAAGACGGAGCCCCAGGCCTTCAGCATGCCGGCCTTTGGCCTCTTTCAGCTCATCCGCACCGAGGAAACGCACCTCGTGAAGATCGATATGGACGGCTCGAGCTGGGAGTGTATCCTGAAGGAGATCATTTACCACCCGGTGTCTGACGAGCCGATCCATGCTGATTTTCAGGTGCTGCAGCGCGGCGTGAAGATCACCGTGAACGTGCCAATTCGTTATATCGGGACGCCGAAGGGCCAGATGGAGGGCGGCGTGACCCAGCACGTGCTCAACGAGCTCGAGGTGAGTTGCCTCCCGAAGGACATTCCGGGCCACATCGATGTCGATGTGACGGAGCTCGGCGTCGGCCAGTCGATCCACATTCGGGATCTGGACGTGCCCAACCTGGAGTTCGGCGGAGTGCCCAATCAGACGATCGTCTCGATTCTCGCACCCCGAGTGGCCACGGAGGCCGTCGACGGCGCCGCGGCGGCGACCCCGACCCCTGCCAAGGAGGCCATATAACGGTCTACACCCTGCGGCGGGACCGAACCCGGCCTGCTGGCGCCGGCCGCCTGGCTCGTTCATGGCATGGCACGCTCGAAACGCCTCATCGTCGGGCTCGGTAACCCGGGCGCCGAATATGCAGATACCCGGCACAACGTGGGGTTTATGGTCGTCGACGCGCTAGCCGCGTCTACGAAGATCGTCTTATCGATGGAGGCTGGTCCGACCCTGGTGGGCTGGACCAGCCTTCGTGGCTTTTCCGTAGGGTTCGCCAAACCCCTGACGTATATGAATCGGTGTGGCGGAGCCATCAAAGGGCTGCTGCGCCGCCATCAACTCTCGCCGGCCGACATGCTCGTCGTTGTGGACGACATCCATCTGAGCGTCGGCGCCGTCAGAATCCGCCAACAAGGTAGTGCGGGAGGACACAATGGGGTGCAAGACATCATTGATAGCCTCCAGACGAATGCGTTTCCCAGAATACGTATTGGGATAGGAAACGATTTTCCTCCGGGCCGGCAAGCCGATTATGTACTGGAGCCCTTCGATACAAGCCAAGCCGCTGCGATCGAGACGGCGCTCGGCGCAGCGCACGACGCGGCTCGCGTATTTGTTACCGAAGGCATCACCGTCGCCATGAATCGGTTTAACACCCGTTCCGCCGCGGATTGAGGCTGAACGGGTGAAAACAATATGTGATGTGTGCTGTAAAAACGTTCTTTACTTTTTTAGGTCATGTCCCCGGTTACACATTGGGCCCCATGCCATTCATAGGGGCGTCCAAGGATGCATAGCTAAGTTTTTACTCATTGTATGGATACATCCCTTCTTACCTATCTGATACCGTTGTCGGGTGTCCTGGCGTTGTTCTACGCCTATTTGAAATCGAGGTGGGTCAGCCGGCAAGATCCGGGTACGGCCGCCATGCAGGAAATCGCGGCGGCCATCGCGGAGGGTGCGCGCGCGTTTCTACGACGCGAATACCGGGTGCTAGGCCTCTTCGTGGTTGTTGTGGGCATCCTGCTAGCGTTAGCGAACAGCGGAAATTCCAACTCCTCGTGGCTGGTGGCCGTCTCCTTCGCACTCGGCGCGGTATGCTCGGGAGCGGCAGGCTTCTTCGGCATGTCGGTCGCTACAAAGGCGAACGTCCGCACGACGCAAGCCGCTCGCACCGGACTGGCTCCGGCGCTGAACGTCGCGTTTTCGGGAGGGCTCGTGATGGGCCTTTCGGTAGTCGGTCTCGGGCTGTTCGGCCTTGGTACGTTGTTTATCGTCTACGATACATTCACGGACTGGAACACGATCAAGATCATCAATGTCGTGACCGGCTTCTCGCTGGGCGCGTCTTCGATCGCGCTCTTCGCCCGCGTGGGTGGGGGTATCTACACCAAGGCGGCTGACGTCGGGGCCGACCTTGCCGGTAAAGTATACGAAGGCATTCCGGAGGACGACCCCCGCAACCCGGCTACCATCGCGGACAACGTGGGCGACAACGTAGGCGACGTCGCCGGCATGGGGGCGGACCTGTTTGAAAGTTATGTCGGCTCGATCATAGGCACCATGGTGCTGGGCGCCGGGGCGGCGTTTGTCTCGGGGCTTCAGGCGGAAGGGGGATCGGCGGTGGGCGCTGTGATGCTCCCGCTGGCGCTGGCCGCCGTAGGGATCGTCGTGTCGATCATTGGTTCCTTATTCGTACGCGTCAAGGAGGGTGGTAATCCGCAACAGGGTTTAAATATGGGCGAGTTTGGCGCCGCGGGCGTTATGGCCATCGCGTCTTACTTCGTCATCCAAGCCTTTCTACCGGAGTCCTGGTCGGTCGCCGGCATCACCTATACCGCGACCGGTGTTTTTATGGCCGTCGCCATCGGCCTGGCCGCGGGGGTGTTGATCGGGCTCGTGACCGAATATTACACCGCAACGACGACGAGCCCCGTTCGGGGGATCGCGCGCCAGAGCCTTACCGGGGCGGCCACCAACATCATCGCGGGCCTCGGCGTAGGGATGTACTCGACAGGTATTCCGGCCCTACTGCTGGCGGCGGCCATCATTGGGGCCGACTACTTCGCCGGCCTGTACGGCATTGCGATCGCGGCGCTGGGCATGCTCTCGGTTACCGGTATCCAGTTGGCGGTTGATGCGTACGGACCAATCTCCGACAATGCCGGCGGCATCGCGGAAATGGCGCACCTCCCACATGAAGTGCGCGAACGGACCGATAAGCTGGATGCGGTGGGCAATACGACGGCGGCCATCGGGAAAGGCTTTGCTATCGGGTCGGCCGCCCTCACGGCGCTGGCGCTGTTTGCGGCGTTTATGCAGCAGGCCGGCATCAGCACCATCGACGTTTCTCGCCCGGTCATCCTCGCCGGATTACTCATCGGGGCCATGCTGCCCTATGTGTTTAGTGCGATGGCCATGGGCGCCGTGGGCCGCGCCGCCGGCGACATGATCAACGAAGTCGGCCGCCAGTTCAGGGAGATTGCCGGCCTGCGGGAAGGGACGGCCAAGGCCGACTACGCGCGGTGCGTCGACATCTCCACCAAAGCCGCCATCCGCGAAATGATTGCCCCGGGCATCCTCGCCGTGGCGGTGCCGGTGATCGTGGGCTTTATCGACAAAAACATGCTGGGGGGTCTGCTTGCCGGCGTGACCGTGTCGGGTGTGCTGCTCGCCATCTTCCAATCGAACGCCGGCGGCGCGTGGGACAATGCTAAAAAGCTGATCGAAAGTAAGGTTACGTTCGACGGCGTCACCTACGGCAAGGGCAGCGACGTGCACAAAGCGGCTGTGACGGGCGATACGGTGGGCGATCCGTTGAAAGATACCAGCGGCCCGAGCCTGAATATTTTGATCAAGCTCATCGCTGTCGTATCTCTGGTGATCGCGCCCCTGCTCTGAAGAGCCCTCTGCTGTCGTGAGATGATAATGGGGCTTTTTGAAAGGCATGTGAAACACCAGGCCAGTTAAGGTGTGGGTACGAATGAACGAGCGGTAATAAGCCCCCAGAAGCGGTATTGTTATGGCGAAGGTAGACGTGAAAATGCCCAAGATGGGCGAAAGCATCACTGAAGGAACAGTCATCGTCTGGCACAAGAAGCCCGGTGACCGGATTGCACTGGACGAGCCTCTGCTCGAAATCGGCACCGATAAGGTAGACACCGAGGTGCCGGCATCGGCCGCGGGTGTCCTGCATACGATTCTGGTGGAGGAAGGCGCAACCGTGGAAGTGGGCTCGGTGTTAGCGATCATTGAAACGGAGGTAGACGCTGCCGGGGCCTCGTCGTCCGCGCCCCAGGCTCCGGCTCAGGCTCAGGCTCCGGCTCCGGAAAAAGCAGTTGCCGCGCCCCAGGCTCCGGCTCCGGGAAAAGCCCCCGCCATACCCCGGGCCCCTGCACAGGAAAAGGCCGCCGCTCCCGCACCGGTACAGGCTGCCAGCGTGAGGGGCGGGAAGGTGCCCGTCATCATGCCGAAGATGGGTGAGAGTATCACCGAGGGCACCATCATCGCCTGGCGAAAGAAGCCAGGGGATGTGATCGAACTCGACGAACCGTTGCTCGAGATTGGCACCGATAAGGTAGATACCGAGGTGCCTGCCGCTGCGGCCGGCGTGCTGGATCGGATCCTGGTGGCCGAAGGCGAAACGGTCGCCGTCGGCACCTTGCTTGCAATCATCCTGACGGGCGCCGGGGCGCCCGCGGAAGCGCCGGCTCCGAGCGCCGGATCGCCCAATGCGGCGCCGCCTAAAGCATCTTCCCCGGGCGCGTCTGCGTCGGACAATGGCGCTCAGCCCTCAGCGACACCATCCAGCCCCGCGTCCCCCATCGAGGAAGCGACCGAGAGCCGGTTCTTGTCTCCGCTCGTCCGCTCTATCGCTGAAAAGGAGGGACTGTCGGCTGGCGAACTGGCCGGTATTTCCGGGAGCGGGCGCGAGGGACGGATCACGAAACAGGACATCCTAGCGCACCTCGCTACGCGCGGGGAGGCGCCTGCGGTTGCGCCCACGCCTTCCCCGGCTTCCGCGCCGGCCCGGGTGGTCGCGCCGGTACGCAAGGAGGCCGATTTCGGCGGGCGCGTCGAGATTGTCGAGATGGATCGGATGCGGCAAATCATCGCCGAGCACATGGTTCGCTCCAAGGCGACCTCCGCCCACGTCACCTCCTTTGCCGAGGCGGACGTGACAAACCTCGTCCGCCTCCGGGATATCAACAAGGAGGCATTCCAGACGCGGGAGGGGGTAAAGCTCACGTTCACCCCGTTTATGGTCAAGGCCGCCGTTGAGGCTCTGCGCGAACATCCCATCCTGAACGCCTCGGTGGATGGCACCCGGATCCTCATAAAAAAAGACTATCACATCGGCATCGCCGTTGCCATCGATGCGTCGCGGCTGGTCGTTCCCGTCATTCGCGACGCCGGCCAGAAGAACCTCGCCGGCCTGGCGCACGCCGCGAACGACCTCGCGACCCGCGCCCGCTCCAAGCGCCTGCAGCCGGACGATCTGCAGGGCGGCACGTTCACTGTCACCAACATCGGCTCGGTGGGCAGCGTCATGGGGACGCCCATCATCAACCAGCCCCAGGTGGCCATCCTCGCGACAGGCGCCATCAAGAAACGCCCCGTCGTCATCGAAGACCCCACCCTGGGCGACGTGATCGCCATCCGCCACATGATGTACATCTCGCTGTCCTACGACCACCGCGTGATCGATGGCGCCATGGCGGCCTCGTTCCTGCGCCGATATGTCGGGCTGCTGGAGGGCTTCTTGCCCACGATGCCGCTCTGAGTGGCAGTCGGGGACTTTTTTTCGCCGGAGCAAAATCCGTTATTGAAAAAGTAAAATAAACGTCGTTCCTTGGGGCGGCTTTTCGCCGCCACCTCGGACCGCCACAGCGTGTGCCGAATCGTTTAACTGATGCGCGCCGTGCCGGCAGGACTCTATGGCTAAACCCGTTCCGATCGATACCTCGCTGACACTCACCGTGGCCGAGTTGAACCGGCGTATCGAGGATTTTGTCAAGGAGTACCTGAAAGAGAAAAGTCCGGAGACGAGCGGCACCTACCGGCGCTCGTTGAACGAATTCCAGCGGTGGTTTGCACGGGAGGAGGGTCGGTTTCGGTTTACGCCGGATGACGTGGAGGCCTACAAGACGTATCTGATGGGCGAACGCGGCCTGCACCAGGTGTCGGTATCGACGTATCTCACCGCGCTGCGCCGGCTCTGCCAGTATTTGATGGACATCGGCCTGATCGCGGATAATCCCGCCCGGGCGGTAAAGGGGAATCGCCGGCCCAATACGCACTCGCGAGCAGTGCTTACGCAGGGCGAAATCGACGAATTGCTCGGCGTGATCGAGCAGGTCTCCCATATCGGCTTGCGTGATGCGGCGCTCATCCACATGATGCTTTATGCTGGTTTAAGCGAGATCGAACTCATCCGCGCCAACGTGCAGGACCTCGAGCAAACGCTACTCGGGTGGTTTCTGCGGGTCCAGGGGAAAGGGCATACATTGAAGGATCAGCAGGTGCCCATCGACCAGCCGGTCATGGAGAAGGTGCAGGCCTACCTCGCCTCCCGTCAGCGGGTCCATCCCGAACATCCCCTCTTCGTCTCTCACGGGCATCGTTCGGAAGGCCAACGGTTGAACACCCGCTCCGTGCGCAGCCGGATCAACCTGCACCTGAAATCAGCCGAGATCAAGCGCCGAGGCGTGACACCGCACAGCCTCACCCACACGGCGGCCCTCCTGTGGCTGAACAAGGGGATGTCGTTGGAGGAAGTCCGCCAGCGGATGCGCCACGGGACGTTGGAAACCACGATGATTTATTTCAAAAAACAGGGACTGTTAAACCTCGACTCCGAAGAGCTGAAGAAGCTGAACCTGTGATCGACGATCCCGTCTTCTACTTCTTTGCGGTCCTTGCCATCCTCGTTTCCGGTATCGCCAAGAGCGGTTTTGGCGGGGGGCTGGGGATCCTGGCGGTGCCGATCATGGCGCTGGCGATCGAGCCGGCCCGGGCCGCGGCGATTCTGTTGCCCATCCTGTGCCTCATCGACGCGGTGAATATCTGGCATTACCGCACGAAGTGGGACCGCGCCAATGTTCGCATCCTCCTGCCCGCGGGCCTGCTCGGTGTGCTTATCGGCGCCTTCACGTTCCGCTACCTCTCCGATGCGCACATCCGCATCCTGATCGGGGTGATCGCTGTCGTGTTCTCGGTCAATTCGCTTCGGAAACGCGCGGACGCGCCGCCCCGGGGCCCGGATGTGGTCCGCGGCACCTTCTGGGGCTTGATTGCCGGGTTCACGAGTTTCGGGGTGCACTCCGGCGGCCCGCCGGCGAATGTATACCTGCTGCCACAGCGGCTGGATAAGTCCGTGTTTGTCGGCACCCTGGTGGTCGTTTTTACCACGCTCAATTTTGTAAAGCTCATCCCTTACGCCATGCTCGGGCAACTCAGCCTCAGCAACATGACCACCTCCCTCGTGCTGGCCCCACTCGCGCCGGTCGGCGTCTGGATCGGCATTCGCCTGCACAACCTCGTCAACGAGCGCGTGTTCTACCCCCTCGCCTACGCCTTTCTCCTCATCACGGGCATCAAACTGCTGTACGACGGCATCGTGGGCCTGTAGGAGGCGGGAACGCAGAAATATGTGTTTAACGCGTTGAACGTTTTCAGATCACAAGACCTTTCCCCACTTTGTACTTTAATACTTCGGACAGTTTACAAAGGAGTGCGCTGCCGCGTGACAATTCAGGCCCTTCCTCGAATCGAGGAGGGGCCTGATCGTCAGGAACGGTCGAGCTACAAAAAGTGTCCGAAGTATTATACTTTTCACTTTTCACTTTTCACTTTGCATTTCTCCATGCGGTACACCCTCGTCGATTGCAACAACTTCTACGTCTCGTGTGAGCGCTTTTTTCGGCCGGAGTTAATGGAGGTGGGATAGTGGGTTATCATGGGCTGGAAACCTGAAGGCGGCGGCGCTATATTCTGGAGTCCACACCGGGCCTCCTCACTATCTGGTGCGCATCATGATCTTTTCCTCTCGTCGCGACTTTCTCAAAACAGCGGCTGTAGGTGCGGCCATGCTGGGTTCTTTTGCTCCTACAGCCCCCGCCTCGGCCATGGCGCGGCTCGGCCGGACGAGAGCTCCGTTGGGCGTCGCCCTCGTCGGCCTTGGCTACTACAGCACGGACTTGCTGGCGCCCGCTCTGCAAGAGACCCAAAACGTCCGCCTCGCGGGCATCGTTACGGGCACGCCGGCCAAGGCCGATGCGTGGTCGGCGAAGTATGACATCCCCCGGCGCAATATCTATTCGTACGACACCTTCGACGCCATCGCCGACAACCCGGACATCGACATCGTCTACGTGGTTCTGCCGAACGTCATGCACGCGGAATACACCATTCGGGCGGCGCGGGCGGGCAAACATGTGATCTGCGAGAAACCGATGGCGATCACGGAGGCGGAGTGTGCGACGATGATCGAAGCCTGCGACAAGGCCGGCGTGACGTTGTCCATTGGCTACCGCATGCAGCACGAACCGACGACGCAGGAGGTGATGCGCTTCGCGCGGGAGAAACCGTTTGGGGGCGTGCAGTTCGTGACGGCCGGTTCGGGCTATCGCGAGGGCCGGGCAGATAACTGGAAAGTGAAAAAGGCCATGGGCGGAGGCGTGATGATGGACATGGGCGTCTATTCGCTCCAGGCGTGCCGCTACGCCGCCGGCGAGGAGCCCGTTTCCGTGTCCGCGCAGACGTTTGTCACCCGTCCGGAGATCTTCAAGGATGCCGACGAAATCACGTCCTTCCAGCTGCAATTCCCGAGCGGCTTCGTGGCCAACGCGCACACGAGCTTCGCTGGCAACATGAATCACCTGGAAGTCCGCTACGAGCGCGGGTGGCTCAAGATGGATCCATTCCAGGCCTATCGCAACATCCGAGCGGTAAGCCATGAAGGGCCGCTGTCCATGCCGGACATCAACCAGCAGGCGAGGCAGATGGACGATACCGCCGACGCGATCGTGAACAAGACGCCCGTACGCGTTCCCGGCGAGGAAGGCATGCGAGACATGCGCATCGTCGAAGCCATCTACCGGTCCATCGCGGCCGGCGGCGCCACCATGCCCCTGTGACAGCAGGCGTCGGGGGGCGTCACCGGTTGCCGTGGGGATCGGATTACAGGGTTCGCATCAGACGGTAGGCTCCCAGCCCGGTTCGTAGGTGCGGCCCCACATCTGCTTCATGATCGCGTCGTTTTTGACGTGGCCGTTGGTCGGGTCGCACTCGAGCGTCGTGCCCGTATACTGCGCGATGTTGCCCAGGTGGCAGAGGAGGACGCTTTGGTGGCCCATCTCGATCGGCGTATTCAGGCGCTTGCCGTCGCGCACGGCGTCGACGAAGTTCTGGATGTGGATATCCGTGAGCCCGTCGGCGCCGACGGTGTTGAGGGCGTCGGTGCTTTCCTGGCGCATCTGGCGCTTGATCTCCTTGCCGGCGAGGTCGTACACGATGTAGCCCTCGCGATCCAACAACACGGTGCCTTCGGTGCCGTGGATCGTGGCGCCCCGGCCGCGGTCGTAAAATGGCAGGCCGTTGCAGCTCCGCCCTTCCCAGGTGATGGTCTTGCCGCCGGCGAAGTCGAACGACATCACCTGCGTGTCATAAAATTCCCAGTCGTCGTTGAAGTGGAACCGGCCGCCGTTGGAGGCGACCCGCACCGGGTAATCTACGCCGAGGGCCCAGCGGCAGACGTCCACCTCGTGGGTGCCGTTATTGAGCGACTCGCCCGTGCCCCAGTTCCAGAACCAATGCCAGTTGTAGTGGACGAGGTTATCCTGGTACGGCCGGCGCGGGGCGGGACCCTGCCAGAGGTCGAAATCGAGCCAGGAGGGCACCTCCATAGATTTCCCTTTGCCGATGGAGCCCCGGGTGTTGGCGTACCAGCACTTGGCATACCGCGCCTCTCCGATGAGCCCTTCATGAATGGCCTGGATGATCTCGATCGACTCTGGCGCAGAGCGCTGCTGGGTACCCATCTGCACCACTTTCCCGTATTTCTTCTGGGCGGCGATGAGTAATTCCCCTTCCCGCGGGTTGTGGCCGCACGGCTTCTCGACATAGACGTGTTTACCGGCCTGCATGGCCATCAGCGCCGCCGGCGCGTGCCAGTGGTCGGGCGCGGCGATGACCAGCGCGTCGATGTCGTTGCCATCGAGGAGCGAGCGGAAATCCTTGACGCCCTTCGGTTCGCGCGTCTGCCGCTGGCGGACGTCCGCGATACTTTTTGCCATGGCGCGCTCGTCGACATCGCAGATAAAACCCACTTCCGAACCGGTTGTCTGGGCGAATGCGTTGGCGAGGGCGCCGCCCCGGCCATTGACGCCCATCACGGCAACGACAACGGTGGAGTTGGCGGAGCGGGCGCCGCGAATCGAACGGAAAGGACCCGTTAGCCCGAGGCCCAGGCCGGCAGCGGTGGCTGTTTTGACAAACGTTCGGCGGTCGATGGGTGCGTTCATCCTGCGATCTCGTTAGCGTGACAAGTGACGGGCGCTGGTAGCGTTTCCGATGGTCGGCCGGGTAAGCTACGAACCGCGACCGACAAGAGACAGATGGCGCCAGTGCAATTGTATGTAACCAGTGTAACGGTATTAAACTAAAAGGCCGACTGGCCGGCAGGGGAGCGCCTCGCCGTGGCCCGTTATTTCCACCAGAAGGTTAATGCGGCGATGCCGCTGCCGATGATCAAAGAAGCATCCTCTTACTTCTTCATCTGTTCCTTGCGATCATGATTAGTGCATGGAATATGCGTCTTCTGGGACGCAGCGGTATCGTCGCCTTCTTAGCCGGCATCACCGGTTTCGCCGCCTCCTGATTCGACCCCGAGCAACCGGTATGTATTGGAGCCACCCTCGTGGGGGCGCTGCTTACGCTCACCGCCGTGGTGATGACGGCGCGATCCGACGCCGATGCCGCGGGCCCGGTCGCAGAATCCGCGCTCGCCGGCCCGTTCTCGCACAAGCGGCGTTCACTGGGCAGCATTTACCTGACGGAGCGGTCGGACAAGCTGCCGTTCACCGAAGCAGATGAGGCGTTTCTTCGCGTGGCCTGCACCGTTGCCGCCGTGTTTATCAACGAAAAGTACGCGACCATGTCGTGCACCAGACGGTCGATGCGATTCGCAAGATCGTCAACAGGGTCAACGAATCGGCGGCGTCGCCGGCATCGCGGAATCGAGCGCGACGCTCCAGGAACTGACGGACCGCCTGGGCGGCACCGTTAGCCGTTTCGACATCGGCGAGCATCGCCCCGCGGTCTCGGCAACGGCAGACGTCTACGCCCATCGTGGGTAAATCACCGCGAGGATAAGCCCCCCGCTTGCCCCCCGGCAGGAGAGGCCCTGGCGATTGCCGCTGGGGCCTCTCTCATTTCTTTTTGGGGGGTCAGGCTTTTTTAAATCCTCAGGCCGGCGGGCGGGGCTCAGCCGGCCGCAGTACGAGATGGAAATTGACCCGTTCACCCTGGCGGTGGAGGTTGCCCGGGGCGGTTGGGCGACGGTCAGGCATCGCGTTGAAACACCCACGTCGTCATCGCGCGCATACCCTGGACGACGGTCGTCTTCAGGGGGTCGAGCAGCGTGCCGCCCAGCTGTCGGGTCGCATCCACTAGCAGGGCTTCATCGACGAGAAACCGATCGGACCCGTCAGGCAAGCGATGCCACCGCCCATGGAGAGGCGTGACGGCGTGTTCGACTCCGATGGTGGAGGCGAGGCGGGCGAAGAAAAGACCGCCGGGGCGGAGCACGCGCGTCATCTCCCGGATCATCCCCTCGAAATGAGATTCGTCGCGCGCGAAGTGCAGCACGGCACTGCAGATCACAGCGTCAAAACGGGCGTCGGAATAAGGCAGGCCGGCGAGGTCGGCGGTCTGGAAGCGTTGGTCTGGATCGGACACGCCCAGCCGGCCGGCGAGGCGCCGTATGGAGGCGATTGCCGCCTCTTCTTGATCGACACCGAAAACATCGAACCCCTCGTTCATAAAATAGACGAGGTTACGGCCGCGGCCGCAGCCGGCGTCGAGGATGGAATGGCGCGTGTCGAAACGTCCGCGCATGAGTTGATCGAACAAGTAGATGTCGATCTGGCCAAAGGTGTCGAGCAGACGCGAGGCGATGGACCGGGGCTCGGGCATGGGATGACGGGCGCGCGGTCAGACGGGCCTGGTGTGCGCCGGCTCCTTGCCGGCGTACCAGTCCCGGAGCGGCGTGAGGTAGACCATGACGAGGGCGATGACGTTGAGGGTCGTTCCGATGGGGGCATACCAGAGGCCGGCGACGAGCGCGACGGTGAGCGCCACGCGGCCCCAACTGAAGCGCCGGAGGAACGCAAAGGTTAGCCAGAGTAACACGGCGCCATAGCCAATGAAGATAAAGCCGACGGTGGGGCTTTGCGGGTCGAGCCCGGCAGCCGCTACCCACTCCGCCCAGACGCCCATGAGCAGCGGCCGGCCCTGCGAGAGCATATGGATGCCCTCGACGATCATGAGACCGCCGCTGAGCAGCGTGATGACGAGGACAAACCAGCCGATCCACGGGACAGGGGTGGCGGTGCGCATGAGCGTATGATGAAGTGATTCAAGATAAAAAAAGGAAGTCAGCATGTAATGCGCCCGCTGAAGTTCAACGCGGTAACGCGTTTATCCGGTCGATGCTTTGCATCAGGGAGCGGCCGTTGTGGTAGGCGCCTTTCCAGATCTGGGACTTGGGATCGGTTTTTCGTTCTGGGGAGGCATCGAGGCCGTGGCTGTACCAGTCGCCGTGTTCGGTATCGATCAGGTACTGCTGGATGTAGCGCCACTGCTGCGTGAACAGATCCAGGAATCGTTGCCGTTCCGACGGCACATGTTGGGCCATTACCATAAACGTCGTGAGGGCCTCGGCCTGGGCCCACCAGGTTTTAGTAGCCAGGACGATGGTCGGGTCCGTCTCGCCGGGGAGGTAGTAGCCCATGTCATAAAACCCGCCCGTTTCGGCGTCCCAACCATACTCGAGGGCGTGTTCGACCATCCGCCGGCCGACCGTCAGCGTGGTGTCCAGCGGTAGCCCGAGCGCCTCGGCGGCGTCGAGCATGAGGAAGGCGGTTTCGACATCGTGACCGAAGGAGACGTTGTCGAGGGAGTAATGGGCCTGGCGGACGGCCTCGGTGGAGTCGCGGAAGGAGAGCGGCTGCCAATCGCGCGAGAAAAAGAGGCGGAGGTACCCTTTTTCGTCGGTCATGGTGTCGCGGATGAGGTAGAGCATCTCGGCGAGGCGCCGGCGGACGCGTTCGTCGGGCCACACGCGGTACAGCTCGGTAAAGGCCTCCATGAGGTGGATGGAGCTATTCTGGTCCTTGGGCGGCGTGCGGTCAAAGCCGGCCATCTGGGGTGTGCCATCGGTCGCAATGAACTGGAAGTAGCCCCCGTATTCGGGGTCATAGCTGTGGGTTTCGAGCCAGTCGAACGCGCGTTGCGCGAGGCGGAGCGCGTTTGTGTCGCCCGAGGCGCCGGCGTACGCAGCGAGGCCGTAGATGGCGAACGCGTTGCCGTAGGCCGTTTTGAACCGGTTCGAACCCTCGGTGATGCGTACGCCTTCGCGGGAGACGAGCTGATAAAAACCGCCGTGGAGGGAATCCCACATGACCTCACCCAGGAAGCGGGCGCCGTGGGCGGCAAGGTCCAGGTAGCCGGCCTCCGGGTACCGTTCCGCCGCTTTCGCGAGGGTCCAGACGTGCCGTGCCTGGGTAACGATCATCTTCTGCTGGTCGCCTTCCTGGCGCCAGTCGTACGTAAAATCCGTCAGGTAACCGCCGTGTACGTCATCGATTACACGGGGATACCAGGCGTCGAGCAGCTGTGTTTTGAGTGAGAATTGGAGCTCTTCGACGAGGGAGAGCGCTTCACTTTCAGGCGGCGATTGGCAGGCAAACCCCCAAAAAACGAGCGGAATGACCGTTATCGAAAAGAAAAATTTCCCAGCCCTGCGCATTTTTTTTTACAAATGATTATCATCGCATACGGCGAGAAACACGCCGCTGTAAGAATACTCTGGTCAGACGTACCCGGTTGGGCCCCCCGTTCACCCCTTGCAACGCCTGTTCAGGGAGTCTACGCGGGCCAAGGCGTCAGTAGGTTTGACCGCTCATTTTTTACGTACACACACTTATGCCAACTGGAAAAGTTAAATGGTTCAATCCTGAAAAAGGGTTTGGATTCATCATCCCGGATGAAGGCGGTCGCGACCTGTTCGTGCATCTTTCAGCGGTGAAAGGGATGTCCTTCGGCGACTCACTCGAGGAAGGACAGCCGGTCGAATTCAACGTTCAGGAAACCCAGAAAGGGTTGCAGGCCGTCGACGTCAAACTCACGGACTGAGCCAGCCTAGCTCCAAAGCCGATCCCAGGATCGATCCTCGTCCCATTCCGGAGTGGGTGCAAAATAGGCCTCGCCTTCGACCAGGTGTTCTTTGATCACCTCTGGATTGAGTTCGATGCCCAGCCCGGGCGTTTCGGGCACAGCGACAAAGCCCTCTTTGTTGAGCGGCTTGTCAATGCCCGTCACCAGGTCTTCCCACCAGGGCACTTCAACCGAATGATGCTCGAGGGCGAGGAAGTTTTGCGTGGCGGCGGCGCAATGGACGTTTGCCATAAATGAGATCGGCGAGCCGGCGAAGTGCATGGCCATGGCCACGCCCCGCTCCTCGGCGTAGTCTCCGATCTTCTTGGTCTCGAGGATGCCGCCCGCCGAGGCGAGATCCGGCTGGATCATGTCGACCGCCCGTGCATCGATAAGTTCTACAAACGCTTCTTTCAGATAAATGTCCTCACCCGTCAGGGTGGGGACGTTTACGGCTCGGGTGATCTCCTGCCACAGCTCGGTATATTGCCAGGGCACGAGGTCCTCTAACCAGGCCATCTGGTAACGTTCGAGGGCGTTGGCCAGGCGGATACATTCGTTGACGCCGACGTGTCCGAAGTGGTCGGCGGCAAGCGGCACCTCGTACCCGACGGCTTCGCGCACGGCAGCAACGAATTCGGCGAGGAGGGCGATGCCTTTGTCGGTTATCTGCACCCCGGTGAACGGGTGCATCTGCTGGCCGTAGGCCTGCCAGTCGAAGTTCAGCGGCGTAATCAGCGCGCCGGGCACGTCGCGGACGAGCCCGATGCCGAGGTCCATCTTGAGGAAAGTGAAGCCCTGATCCAGCCGGCCCTTGAGGCGTGCGGCGAATTCCTGTGGGTCGCGGGACTGTGTGGTGTCCGTATACAGCCGGACTTTATCGCGGTATTTTCCTCCAAGCAGCTGGTATACCGGGACGTCGTACGCCTTGCCGGCGAGATCCCACAGGGCCATCTCCACGCCCGAAACGCCGCCGCCCTGCCGGCCGTGGTGCCCGAATTGCTTGATCTTCTTGAAAACCCGCTCCACATTGCAGGGGTTCTCGCCGAGCAGCCGACTTTTGAGGAACAACGCGAATCGTTTGCTGCCGCCGTCACGCACTTCGCCATATCCCGAAATCCCCTGGTCGGTGTCGATCCGGATGATGGGCACCCGCATGGGCGCGTCCTTGATCTCGGCGATCCGGAGGTCCGTGATCTTAAGCGTGGACGGACTGGAAAAGCGGTTGACGTGCTGGCTGGCGAACGCGACCTGGTCTTCCG
>JAWXAX010000292.1 GCA_034439735.1 Rhodothermales bacterium
ATCGAGACGCCGGCGAGCTGGCGCCCCATCGCCGCGGCCGCCGCGACGGGCGCTGTCATGGGGGTGCTTATCGCCCTGGCCGGCGGGCATCTGATGGGTGGCAGCCTGGACCTGCTGGCGCGATCCTTCTCGGATTCGCGGCTTCAGCTGGAAGCCATCGGGCGCTACTTCGGGGATGTGCGCTTCGGACCTACCACGCGTGTCATCCTCGCCGGCATCGAAGGGTGTATTTTTGTGGGTTGTGTGGCCGCGGCGCTGGTGGTGGCAGGTCGGGCGGGGCACAGTGGACCGGCGAAGCGTTTGTAAACGAATCAAAAAACAAGCACCATGCCAGCATCTCATAAAATCCCACTCCTGATAGCGGCCTCCTTGACGTTGTTCTGCTCTCCCGCTGTTGCGCAGAACCTCCTCCACCTCGAAGCCGACCTCGTCATCACATCCTCCGTCACCGTCGCCCCCGGCGAGTATTACCTGCCGGCCGACAGCCTGGGCGCCATCCGGATCGAAGGCGACAGCATCACGGTCGACTTCAACGGGGCGATCCTCAACGGCGCGCTGCCGGGCGCTGCACCCGATACGTTCGAGGGATCCGGGGTGTTCGTTGCCGGCGGGCGCGGGGTGACGATCAAAAACGCCGTGGTGCGCGGCTATAAAGTCGGGCTCATCGCCCGCGATGCCGACCAACTCACGATCGACGGCGGCGACTTCAGCTACAATTACCGCCAGCGGCTCAAAAGCACCATCGAACGCGAGCATCTGGACGACTGGATGTCCTACCATATCAACAACGCCGACGAATGGCTGGGCTACGGGGCCGCGATTTACCTGAACCGCTGCGAGCGACCCACCATCCGCGGCGTGACGGTGACCGGCGGGCAAAACGGTATCATGCTCACCGATGTGAACCACGGCCTCCTCGAGGACAACGCGATCACGTTTAACTCGGCCATCGGCATCGGGATGTACCGGAGCAGCCACAACGTGGTGCTCCACAACCGGCTCGACTGGAACGTGCGCGGCTACAGCCAGGGCGTCTACTACCGCGGCCAGGACTCCGCCGCGATCCTCCTCTATGAACAATCCAGCCATAACACCATCGCCTACAACTCGGCCACCCACTCGGGTGATGGGCTGTTTCTCTGGGCCGGCCAGACGACGATGGACGACGGCAGCGGCGGCAGCAACGACAACCGGATCGTCGGCAACGACTTCTCCTTCGCGCCCACCAACTGCATCGAGGTCACCTTCAGCCGAAACACCATCCTGGATAATTACCTCGAGGGCTGCTGGCACGGCATCTGGGGCGGCTATTCGTTCGACACCGTCATCGCCGGCAACACGTTTGTCGACAACGACGAACACATCGCCATCGAACACGGGCAGAACATCACCATCGCCGACAACACCTTCTCCGGCGGCAAGCTGGGCATCTACGCCTGGGAGCGAGCCTCCCAGCCGGCCGACTGGGGCTATGCCCGACACCGCGACACCCGCAGCCGCGACTACGCCGTCCATCGGAATACCTTCGCCGGCGTCGCTGAGCCGCTGCGCATCCTGAACACCGATCCGGTGTCCGAACGCGATAACCGGATCATCTCCGGTATACAGCGGGCGTCGACCGAGACCGCATCCGCCCTGCCGGCCTGGCCCGATGCCCTGCCGCGCGGCCGGCGCTTCATGATGATCGACGTGTGGGGGCCATACGACTTCCGGTCGCCGGTGCTGTGGCCGAGGCATCCGCGCATTGGCGTCCGGCAGGTGTTCGATATCCACGGCCCGGCCGGCACGTGGCGCATCGCCGATATGGCAGGCATCGACTCCGTCTCCGCGATGTCCGGATCCATGCCCGACTCGGTCGTGGTCTGGCGGACAACAGGGGACGTGGTCGACATGACGCTTGCGTTGGAGTACATGGGCGAAACGGTGGTAGACCGCTTCGGCGCCGTCACGCCCGCCGGCACCCCGTACGTCCACACCTACCGCCACTTCCGTGCGGCCATCACCTGGCGGGTCGACTTCTTCGCCTACGACGCCACCACCGATCCGCGCACCCAACCCGATGCCTTCCGCGCCCTCATCGCCGGCGCGCCCTTGTTCACCGACCGCCCGACCGACCTCGGCTACCAGTGGTACGGCAGCCCCGGCAACGGCCTAACCGCCAACCAGTTCGCCACGGTCTCGACGGGCACGTTCGAGGTGCCAACCGGAAGCTACATCCTCGATCTCACCAGCGACGACGGCGTGCGGGTGTGGCTGGATGGCCGGCTCATCCACGACGACTGGACGTATCATCCCCCGAAACTGGAACGGATCGAGTTGGAGCTGGGCGGCCGCCATGAGCTCCGCATCGAACACTTCGAGATCGACGGGTATGCGACGCTAGTGGCGACGCTGGAAAAGGCTACTCCGTAAAGACGCCAAACATGGTGTCTCCCGGGCACGCTTTACACGCTGAGTCGCCCCCGAAACCCTCTGGCGGCGTAGTAGGATTCCGCGCCGTTGTGGTACACAAACACCGTGTCGTACCGACGGTCGCAGAAGAGTGCCCCACCGAGTTTCCGGATGTGCTCCGGCGTCTGCATCCAACTCGACGTTTTTCGGTCGAACTCGCCCAGTTCCTGTAATTCCCTGTACTGCGGCTCGGTCAACAGTTCGATGCCGATGGCCGCGGCCGTCTCCAGCGCGTTGCCACCCGGTTTGTTTTCCTTGCGGGCATCGAGCGCCTTGCGGTCGAAACACAGGCTCCGCCGGCCGGCCGGGCTCTCCGGGGAGCAGTCGCAGAAAATGATTTCCCCGGTGGGCTCGTCCATCCCAATCACGTCCGGCTCGCCACCGGTGTTTTCCATCCCAAGGAGCACCTTCATCTTTTCAGGATGCTCTTCCAGCCGGGCGATCACCTGATCCCAGGTGATGCCGGCGTGGCGCCGCATGTTTTGGGCGAAACGCTGTTCGAGGGTCTGGATTAACGAGTCATCTTTACCCTTTTTCATGGAAAGACCTCCAGGAGTCATGTCGCCGAGGTTTTTTTAGCATCGTCAATGATCGTATTCCCTTTTGGAAATATCGTTTCACAGATACTCCAGGTCGGCCAGATCCTTCAATCTCCCACTCGCCCGTTTATTCTGCTTCAGGCAAGCAAGACTTATGATAGGAACGATCAGATCATCCCAGTCAGCCTGAGTTCGCTTCTCATAACACTCCTTGAATACAACACCTGAGATGGAGCTCATCACTTCAATTCGGACGGGGGGCTGGCCAATCCGGACAATCTTATTTTTTTCGAGAAAAAGCTTCGGTTCGAGTCCTGGTACATCGAATCCGAATTCTCTGAATGCCGCTGTCACACGGCGAGCATTTTCGACTGTGGGCTCCACCCATATATCCATATCTGCCGTGGCGCGCACGTACCCGTGATAGCCTACCGCATAACCGCCCACCAAGAGGTAGGCAACATCATGTTCGTTCAGCAACCTCAAAAACGCGCTGAAGTCGGGCGGTAGCGGAATCGTAGCCATATAACATTTGCCTCGTTGTTTCTACCGCCTCCAGGCGCTCATGAGGGGTTTTGGAGAGCCAGTACTGCTTTTCATCGTTCTGTTGTTCGCCGAAAGTCACAACAGAAAAAGCGGTCCGGTCGATACGTACGTCTGCCATGGTCATGATGGATTGTATGGCGAAAGGAACGCACGAGATGGCCGATGGCTCCCCTGAGGTTACCCCTGCCGGCGCACCATTTCGTCGATCCAGATGGGAGCAAAAGGCGAGGTACAGCCTTTCGAGACCGGGTAATCGCGATAGATACCCAGGCGCTCGCCGATAGCCATCGACCGATCACGGTGTTCGGGGTGGTGGATGCCGATGCCGGCGAGGGTGTTGTTCATCGTCCACTGCGTGGCGGAAGAAGCCCCGGCCATCTCGGCCTCAATGCGGTCCAGCAACGCCACCAGATCCAGCCCCTCCGGGCTGCGCGCAACGCGGCCGGCGGTGAGGCTCCAGCCAGCGCGGGCGGCCCAGGGGTGATCGTCGGACAGCCAACGAAGGCGGAGCGCCTCACGATCGGGATGGTCCTTGACGATGTAGGCGTTCAGCCAGTCGGCCAGCCAACCAAAGTCGGCCGATCGCACCATGTGATCCAATGCATCGGCCGAGAGCTTGTTGGGTTTCATGACGAGGATCGCGAGGAGCCGCGCCTCCAGGTTGCCGGTGTCCCACAGTTCCAGCGCCAGCGCGTGATCGCTTTTGATCTTCGCGGCCAGCTTCCGGATGTCGCCCATCTTGACGCCGTACAGGTTCTCGCCGGCGCCGTTTTTCCGGTGCATCGCGCGGACCTTCTCGCTGCCGAGGGTCTCGAGGTAGGAGAGGGATTCTTCCAGGGTCATTGGTTAAAATGGCGTTATAGCTCCCGCACCCGGATGTTGCGCCAGCGGCTCTTCGCCCCCGTCGCCCAGCGGTCCGCCCCGCCATGGACCTGTAGGGCGATCGATCCCTCGCGCCCGAGGGTGGCCCGGGTCTTTTCGCGGTCGTAGTTCGGGTGGGTGAATGTCGACGCGTTGAAATCGGTCACCAGTGCGTCGTCGATCCAGACTTTGATGATGGGATAGTCGCCCACACAGACGATGCGGACCCGGTTCCAGTCGTTGATCTTCCACGCTTTCAGCCAGTCTTCCGGCGAGATTGCGTACGTCATGGGGTTTTCGACGTTATTTGGGTTCGCCTCGGCGTCGAGCCGGGTCAGGGCGCCGGCCGCATCGGTTGTCCCCCGCAGCCGCACCGACGCGGCCCCGAAACCGCCGATGTTCTCGCCATAGAGCTGGCCGACGACGCCGCCGTTCAGGTAGTCGATCATCATCTGGAACCCCTCGCCTTTGTCCGTCGCCCGGAGGAACAGCCCCGAATCGATCCCGAAGTCGGGCTTGATTTCGAGGAGCAGCTCAAAGTCGCCGAATTTCCGATCGCTCAGCAGGATGCCGCCGTTGCCCGAGCTTGGCGGATCCTGTTCGCCGGCGATCGCCCCATCCTCGACCACCCAGCGGCCCCCGGTGCCGTGCCAGATCTTCTCGGGGTTTTTATGCCAGCCGGCGAGGGTTTCGCCGTCGAAGAGCGAGATAAAATCGGCCTCATCCGGCCGGGAGCCGGGCAGGGCGAGGACCGCCGGAAGCGCCGGCAGCGAAGCCAGCGCGGCGGATTGCTTGAGGAACTGACGACGAGAGGGCATGGCTTTGGGGCGTATGGTAGCAGGTTAGAGGAAAGGAAGAAGATACCTCGATTTTCCTCAAATCGAATTAGCGGATTACCAGCGGCCTCGACAGCAGGAAGCGCGATGTACGTTGGTCGGAAAAGCGGAGATCCCACCCTCTGGACGCTGATGGGAGCTACCATTCACCCACCGTAAAGGCGCCGGCCGCGGCCGCGCTCAGACCCATCGTCCACGCCGAAGCGCGGCCCTCCGTTCGGCTGAAAAGCGTCCCAAAAACGCCAGCGCAAAACCGCCGAGCACGGCGCTGATGGAGGCGAGGTATCCGTAATAGTGGCCATGAAGCGTTGTTCAGTTTGTAAGAGGAACCTTACGGGTCTTCCGCGGCAAAATACACACTAGACGTATTGCACGTATAGTCCCTCTCACCTGGAACCCGCATTTCCACTCGCCGTCTCTAGACGTCCCTACTCACTCTATTTGATACTTGTGCATAAACACATCATCCTCCGCATAGCCTTTCTGACCTTGCTCGTCCTGATGACCTGTCTCTCCGCACAGGCGCAGGACCTCGTTACCGTCGACGGAGCCTTCCAACAATGGCACTCCGTTTCCGTTCGAGTCACCTGCCCGGAGGCCGACTGCGGCGCGGTGTCGGAGACGAGCGTTCCCAATCCGTTTACCGACTACCGCTTACTCGTCACGTTTACCTCCCCCGATGGCGCGGAAGTGCTGGAGGTGCCCGGGTTTTACGCCGGCGACGGACAGGCCGCCTACACGGAAGCCACCTCGGGCAACGTCTGGATGGCCCACCTTACCCCCCACGAAACGGGTGAATGGACCTATCGCGTTTCGTTTCAGACGGGCCCGGATCGCGTGTTGGACCGTCTCGCTGGAAACCCAATAGGCGCCGATGGGGCAACCGGCTCGTTCATCGTCGGCGAAACCGATAAGACAGGCGACGACTTCCGGGCGAAGGGCTTTCTGCGGTACGCCAACTCCCATTACTTCTACTTTTCAGGATCGAACACCCCCTTCCTGAAAAACGGCGCCGGCAGCCCCGAAAACCTGCTCCACTACCACGAATTCCACAATACCTACCAGCAGGACTCCCAGCCCGTCATTCCGCCGCACGAATTTGCACCCCATCTTCCGGATTACCGCGAAGGCGACCCACTCTGGGGGCCGGACCGTTCCAGGGGAAAGGGGGTCATCGGGGCACTGAACTACCTGCGCGCGCTCGAAGTCAATAGTTATTATTTTATCGTCAATAACACGGCGCTCGACGGCAACGGGCAAGATACCGGCGTATGGCCCTGGCTAACTCCGGCTGTCGAATCGCGGGATCGATTCAGCGTTGCCAAACTCGCCCAGTGGGAGGTCGTGTTCAGCCACATGGACAGCCTGGGCATCTCCATGAACCTGGTCACCCAGGATCGTATCAATCAGTGGGATCTGGACGGCGGCGAGCTGGGGCGTATTCGAAAACTCTTGTACCGGGAGCTGGTGGCACGTTTTGGCCACCACCTCGCGGTGGTGTGGAATCTGGGCGAGGAGAATTCGGCCACGACCGCCCAGATCCGGGACTACTCGAATTTTATAAGTGACTGGGATGTATACACTCATCCCATCGTTTCCCAGGCCAACGGCACGCTGGATGCGCACGACCGATACTACGTGCCGCTGCTCGGTTTTGAGAACTTCGCCGGCGCTTCGATGCAGGTGGGGCTGACGGATCTCGACTCCCTCGACATCCCTCAGTCCCGCCCGGGCCGCATCCACGACGCCGTCCTGAAATGGGTCAAGGCCTCGAAGGAGGCCGGGAGGCCCTGGGTGGTGGTACTGGATGAAATCGGCCACTGGAGCGACGGTATCGTGCCGGATCGCGATCCGCGCGACCCGTCCAACCGACGCGCCCGTCGGGAAGGCTTCTGGGGGACGCTCATGGCCGGCGGTGCCGGCGCCGACTGGTACTTTGGCTCGGATCCCTTCGAGTACAACGACATCTGGATGGAAGATTTCAGGTTCAGAGCTGAGTTCTTCGAGCGCACGCGAAACGGCGTCGACATGATCCTGGACAGCGGGCTTCCATTCTGGGAGATGGAGAACATGAACGCCATCACATCGGCCGCGAACACGTGGGTATTGGGCAAAACCGGCGAGGCCTACTTCGTCTATTCGCCGTATCTCGAGCCGTTCGAACTCAACCTGCCGGCCGGCACCTACGTCATTCGCTGGTACGACGCCTTTGCCGGAGGGCCGCTCCAGGAGGGCTCCGTCACCGAGGTCGCCGTCGCAGCCGGCATCGGCTCGGTACCGATCGGCAGCCCGTACGACTTCGCGGAGGACGCCGTGGCGGTGGTGACTAAAAAACCAGTCGTTGCCGGCGAGGAAAACGAAGCGCCCCGCCCCGACCGGCGGGCGGCCTTACACCCGTCGTATCCGAATCCAGCCGGCGCATCCACCACCATCACCTTCGAACTCTTCGAGCCCGCTCCGGTGGTGTTGACGGTATATGATCTGCTCGGGAGAACGGTTGAGGTGCTCACCCAGGCGTTCCATCCCCGCGGCGAACATCGTTACGCGGTGGACACGTCGAACCTGCCGAGTGGACTGTACTTTTACCGGCTCGATGTCGGGGATGCCGGGCATCAGGTAAGGACGATGGCGGTGGTGCATCCCTGAGCCGCGACGTTGCGGCGCTCCTCCACATCACGCGCCTTCTGGCGTTCTGCCAGAGAAAAGGCCGCATACACGCCCACGAAGACCACCATCGGACATAGAGGCACGGCGCAAAGCGCCTGTTGAATCGTATGCTGTTTTCGGTGTCGTTCTACTCGCGATGTAAAGCCAGCGGCCATCGAAGCGTAGAACCGGCGCGAAGCGGCATGTAGCCGCAACGCGCCGGCACCACACTCAACGACCGGGGCTACCCTTGCATGGCGGCTTCGTTGAGATGGCCTTCCGCAAGCTTGCCGAGCTTTCTGTCAGCCGAGTACTCCTGATCGAGGATCTGATTCAGGACTTCGGCATCCTCTTCCCGGCCGAGCGAGTGTGCATAGGCGCGAGCCGTGCCGTAGCCCGAGATCTCGTAATGCTCCACCCGCTGCGCGGCGGCGATCAGGAAGGCGTCTCGCACGGCCGGCGACGCCTCTTCGTCGATTGCGTCCTCGCCCTCCTCCAGCAGGCCTTCCATGCCCTTACACTTCGTCCTACCAGGGTTCTCGCCCAGGTTCTTCAGAAGGTTGTGCACCTTCTCCAGGTGCTGCCGGGTTTCTTTCAGGTGACTTGCGAACGCTTCTCGCAATTCTGGCGCGTTGGCCGCTTCGACCATTTTGGGCAACGTTTCGGTCAGCTGCTTTTCGGCGCTGTACAGGTCCTTAATTTCGTGCACGTATAGATCTATGAGAGTTTTCATTGACATCTCCGTTTCCGGGTTTGTAGTGAAGAGTGCTAACCTCGTTCGGAGAGCAGGTCCGATGCCCGGTGCTCTGTGATGGCAAAGGCGAATCGGGTCCGCCGGATCCATCGACCCCGCATTGGGAACCAGGAGGTTGCGTGATTTGACGAACGTTGCCGGTAAGCGGCCGCAGGAGGCAGCCAACTACAGGGCACTTTATCAATAACGGCCCACTACATCGCCCTGACAGGCGTAGACTCCCCCGACTAGAACTGCGACACTACGGGTGCGAGCCTGACCATTGACAATAAACTCGTTTTACCCTGATGAATTCAACACAACCTGTTCTCAGGGCACAAACCGATAAAGGGGGCGATACTACCGGCATACACATAAACGCCCGGCCATAAAGTAACAATGACCGCTGTAAAGCACAAGACCGCACACAGACGATACACTCCACCTCAAGCAACAGGAAAGGATGGGCGGGCGCCAACAGCTACCCACGAGTCGAAGCGTACGACCGTGGAAGGAATCCATGCCGCTACTCGCCCCTTGTTACCGATGATATCTTGAATCTCGCGAACGACAACGTTTGGTCTCTACTAAGTATCATCACGGTAAATCCGTTGAATGGCTGCGACGACCGTTCAAGGTTAGAGGCTGAGGGAAGCCACATTAAACCTTGAGAAACTGTTGA
>JAWXAX010000293.1 GCA_034439735.1 Rhodothermales bacterium
CCCGCGCACCCATCCGTGCGGCAGCGACACCCTGCACGAACTGCCAGATGCTGCGCTCCACCCGGCGCTCCGGCGACGGCTCCGGTTGACGAGCGACCCGCTCCCAGTCGCCAAACCGGGCCAGCGTCAGCAGCGGCAACGAGCGCAGGTATGGTCGCCGAGGATTCTCGGGGTCCGCCAGGGAATCTAGCGCGGCGTAGTGGGCCAGCCGGCGGGCGGCGTCGCGCGCATCGGCGCCGCGCCCTTCGAAGACAAGTGACGACCATAACAGCTCGCCGTAGTGCCACGCTCCCCCGCCCATCCCTGCCATCTCGCAACTCGGCACAGACCCTCCGTCGGAATCGAGGGCGCCGTTCAGGGCCAGCGAGGCGTCGTGGTACCGGCCCACGCGCAGGTATATGCGGGCCGGCAGAAAGCGCAGGTGACGGACCGGAGATGGATGAGAGGCGAGTCGCCGGGCTACATCGAGCGCCACGTCCGGCATCTGGGCCTCCATGATATGGATATACAGGTGTTGAGCCCCCGGATGATCGGGATGCCGCTCGAGCACGGATTCTAGCAAGCGCAGGGTTTCCACCGTCGTGGGGCGCGGCAATCCTTCAGCATCCCAGGCGTTCCAGCCGGCCTCGCGGAGCAACGCTTCCGCATACAACACCGTCACCGTTGCATCGAGCGGCCATTGTACGTGCAGCAGCCGAAGAGCCGCGCTTTCGGACGCGGTCACGGAGTCGCTTGCGGGTACAGCCCTGGAGACGGCAATCAGCGCCCGATCTCGGGGGGTGGCCGCCGTCGCGTGCTGTGTCGCCAGCGCCAATAGGCGGCGCCGTTCGTGGGACATCGCGACCGTAGGAGTCGCAGGTCTGGCGGCATACGCCAGGCCCCAGTAACAGAGCGCGCAGGAGGAGTCCAGCCGGATCGCTTTACGCAGGAGTCTGTTCGCCTCATCCCACTCGTGGCCGTATGCGTGGGTCATCCCCCGATCAAAAAGCCGTTGGACGCGCGGTGTGGACGAATCGACGGGCCAGGTAAACACAGCCGCCACAGCCGGATCGGGATCCGGAACCAGGTAGGGCTCGGGCATAGACACTCGCCGGCAGCCGGTCTGCATCAGGCCGGCGCCTACCAGGACTATGAACCACAGAAAGCGAGGCATACGGATGATCCTTCCCGAAACAGTGATCGATTTATTTCTCCACGTCAATCCCCATGCCGGATCTCCCTCGCAAAAAAGGGGTGCCCGGATCGTTCCGAACACCCCTCGGGTCAGCATAAACCTGGTACCGCCACTCTGATTTCTACCAGAAGCGGCCGCGGACGGCGTCGTCGCTATCGTCCGGCAACACTTTTTCGGCGGCGTTCGTTTCCACGATCCGAACGCCGCTTTTCCAGACCGGCTTCATCTTCGCCATCGGATTGCCGATATCGCCCATCACGAAGAGTTCCGCTTCCGAGCTGCGCTCCCGGCCAAAGGTCTGCATGCCCACTTCCTCAAAGCTATCGACGGGTTCAGCGTTGAGTGGCGTCTTATTGCCGATCTTGATGGTCATTTCGCCTCGTGCGCCTTTTTCGGTGACGATGTCTTGCGCCTCGATCGAACCGTACACGCGGGCGGATTCCTTGAGGACGAGCGTTTCGTGCACCTCGATGTTGCCGTGGATCTCGCCGGCGACGATGAGGTTCGTCGCCACGATCCGGCCACTCACCTTGCCCGTCTTCGATATGATGGCGCGACCATCAACCTCAAGGTCGGATTCGACGTCGCCGTCGATCCGGACGTCGTGGCACAGTTTCAGGTTGCCGCCCACAAACCTGGCGCTCGTTCCCAGGAGGGAAACCATCTCTATGTTGGGCTCGGGGGTTGTCTTTTTCCACATCATGGTTTCGGTCTTTCAGAAAGTGAGTTTGTGAGCCGGGCGGCGTTTAGTTGGCCACCGTCTCGAGAAGATTGGCGCCGATCACAGAGACGGCCGTGTTAGCGTTGCCGATGTCGAGGCCGACGGCTGTCGATCCATCGCCATTGGAGAGATGCTTGGACCGCAGGCAGTAGCCCTGGCTCGCGAGTGTCACCGGGTTGTCGACGACCTGCATGTCCAGGATATCGGCGAATTCCTTCCGGAAACAATCCACCAGATCCTCATACATCGCTCCGCCGCCGGCGAACATCAACTTGTTTGTCTTGGCAAAATCGTTGTCCGTCCACTTATTGCGGATAAGCGGCGAGATGACATTCTGGTAGTAGCGTTTGAGTGCGCGTTTACGGGTTTCCCGTATATCGACCCGCTGACGATTGAGCGTGATCGTTCCGTCCTGGAAGGCAAGGTCGAACTGGTGCTCCGTACGCATGCCCAGGTAATACGCTTCGCTCAACTCCTGCATGGCCAGTTCGACGGCGTAGCGGATACCCGGGGCGCTGACCATCGTACGCTGCACGACGCCTTCCTCATTGCTGAGGCAGGCCTCGAACGTACCGTACCCGAGGCTAATCATAAAGAAATTGCCCCGCTGCCGCATCTCGCCGAGGCGGACGCCCATGATGTGCCCGATGATTTCCGGCACGACATCGACGGCCGCGATTTCGATATTCATCATCTCCCGCTCGCCGCCGCCGTAGGTGCACGTGTCGTAGTTCACCTTCTGCGCGTTGCCGATGAACTCGGCGACGTGCTGGCGATTGACGTGGAAAGTAGATTGCGGGAAGCCTAGCGTGAGCGTGATCGGCGAAGCCCCCATCGTGGCGGCCAGGAGCAGCCCGCTCTTGAGGAGCAACCGGTAGTCGAGATCGAGTGGAGAGCTATTGATCAGCCGCTGGGGCGCCACGCCTTCTGTCATGGCGAGGTGACCGATGATGTACCCCGATCCATTTTCGTAAATCTTGAGCCCGCGCAGGAGATCGTGCGATACGCTCCGCAACTCGCTGTTGTGGCTCTCGACGACGCTCGGGAACATGACCGTTCTCATGTAAGTGACCTTCCCTGAATGTGGATTTGACTTGGATAGGGAAGCGGATTTCAAAGAATATGCCACAGGAAACCCCGGCCGCGCCGGCGGCTCGCCAGCCCCCTGTCTCTTGCCCCTCACACTCCTCCCCGTGCTCCCCAGAACTATGCTCCTTGCCCAGAAACTGCCGTCTTTTCTGCCTTTCGAAGCCTAAATCGAAGGCGTGTGATTCGCCGGCGGGCCCCGGTAAACCTCTCCAACGCGAGCGAATGACCGGACGGAATTTTCCTCTATCAGGCGGAAGGTTTCGCTGTTGTCTCCCGTAGCGCGATGCGGAGGAAGTCCCCGATTTCATCATGCTGCAGGCGTGCGTCATCGTATCCGATCTCGATGAGTTGGTCGACGTAACCGCGCTCAAAGAGGACCATGCTCATCCAGTCTGCGCTCTTCGTCTGCTCCGAGCCCAGACCGCGGGTCAAGAGGCGAAACGCACCGCTGAAATGGGGGTGGTGATGGCCGGCTAACCTTCCGATGTCCACAGACGGCCGCAGGAGGAGCATGTGGATCGGGCGAAGGCCTCGACGGTGTTTGCGCGGGACATGGGTGATGAGCTCGTTGATCCGCCGGAGCATCAGGGCGTCCTGATCAAGTACGTCCAGGAAGATGGCGTTCATGAGGATCCCGATCACCTGCGCCACAGGAGGATACCCCACGACGGACGGCTGATCCGCCTCGACACGGGACCGGTCGTACCGGGTGGAGATGACCATCAGATGGTCCGCCCCCATATTGACCGCCGGCGACAGCGGCATGGTCATCCGAACGCCCCCGTCGCCGTACCAGGCGCCATTGATGTAGACCGCCGGGAAAATGACCGGCAGCGCCGCCGAAGCCATGATATGATCCACTTCCATCCTCGTCGATATGGCGATCCGGTTCGGGCGTACCCAGCGATCGACGGAGCTGCCGTGGACAAACGTGGTCGTCTGCCCCGTCATATAGTTGGTGGCCGTAACGGCAAGGGCATGGAGCCGGCCAGCGGCGATGTTGGCGCTTACGCCGTCGAGCAGCCCGTTGCGCGCGTTGAGCTTATCCATCATGTAGTCGCGCAGCGGGGAAGGATCGAGCAGCCCCCGCCGGCCGGACATGTTGAAGTCGCCGGCACCGGCTACGGAATCGGCATCTACGGAATTCATCATGCGCCGGATGAAACTGACGGTCGACTCAGGCCGGATCACCCGCTCGTGCACGAGATCCCGCCAGCAGTCTAGCAGCCCGGCGGCGGCCTCCCGAAAGGTCCCGGTGTGGTTGGCGAGATATCCGGTGTTGATCGCGCCCGCGGAGATGCCGGTCATGATCTGAAACTGGGTTTCGGGAAACGCTTCGGCAATGTACTTTAACACGCCGGCCTGGTACGCGCCGCGAGCTCCCCCACCGCTCAGCACGAGCGCCAGTTTTTTCGGCGGTGCGGGGGGAACGAAAAACGTCCGGATTTTTTGATACGTTGAGTCGAGCACGCGATCTTCGGGTTCGTCTGCGGTCGGGTTGTCCGTTGCCACGCCTTTCCGTCGTCGCAAAATAACCCCCGATCGAAGATAACCCCAATTCGTTTTCAAGTTCGACGAAAACCTGACGATCGCGCCGGCATGCCCGTATCCCCACGCTCCTTACTCGCTCACGCGCTGGAACGCCTCGACGGTGTCGGGCGCATCAGCGCCGGCCGGTTGCTGCGCTATTTCGAGAGCTACGAGGCCCTGACTTCGTTCCCACGTGAGCAAGTGCTGACCCGTCTGAAGAGCGCCCCGAACGGAGGCCGACTGGTCGATCGTCTGTTCGATCGGGCAGAGATGGAGCCGATCCTGGCCAACTCGGCAGCCGAACTCGGCGCTCTGACGGCAACGGGCATCACGCCGCTGGCGGCTGGAGATCCCGGGTGGCCGGCCGGCATCGCTCTGCTTCCCGCGGCCGAGCAGCCCAATCTGCTGTATGTCTACGGCGCGACAGGCGTGTTGCGCCGACCGCTTGTCGCGTTTTTCGGCAAGGCCACGCTGCGTACGGAGGCGTTCGAATATGCACAGGGATTGGCTGTGTTTCTGGCCAGCCGGGGGATCCACCCCGTGATCGGGGCCGCGCACGGATTCGATGTCGTTCTCGCGAAACTGAGCGCCAGCCCCGAATCGCCGGCCGCCGCCCTGATGACCTGCGCCTGCGGCCTTGCCCAGATCGCTCCGCCGGTTCGGCCAACCGTCAGCGCCACCGTGCGCGCCGGCGGAGCGCTGATGTCCAGCTTTGCCCTGCATCATCCCCATTACCCGCACCAGGATGACGACCAGGCGCTACTGATGGCGGCGACGGCTTCCGCCGGCGTCTTTCTGGACCCCGCACCGGGCGAGCCGGCGTGGAAGGCCCTCGAGTGGATGCTGGCGACGCACCAGCCGGTCTTCGCGACGACAGACGGCAACCATGCCCTCCCTAAAGCCGTGCACCTATTGGCTTCCGACATGGATCAAGAATGGGTAGCCGCGTCGTTGACACTCACGTGACTACGCCCGCGTACATCCTGTTCATCTTCGTCGACGGCATCGGCCTGGGGCCGGCGAATGCGTCGACCAATCCGTTTGCCGCACGTACATACCACGGCATGGAGGCCCTTGCCGGCGGACAGCCGCTTACGATGGAGGCCGGCAGCATCAGCGAATTGAACCACGTATTCCACGGTATCGATGCCACGCTGGGGATGGACGGCCTACCCCAGAGCGGCACCGGCCAGGCTACCCTGTTCACGGGTCGAAACGCCGCGCAACTCGCCGGCCAGCATTATGGGCCGTATCCGCCCATCGCCACCCACGCGAGCATCGCCGAAGCCAACCTCTTCCGACAATTGTCGACGCAGCGTGCACTCCCAATCGACCGACTCGCCTTCGCCAATGCCTATCCGCCGCCGTTTTTTTCATATGCGGAATCGCGAAACCGGTGGACCGTCACGACGCGTTGTTGCCGGGACGCCGGCGTCCGGATCCGGACAATGGACGACCTCAGGGCCGGCGAGGCTCTATCCGCCGAATTGACTAACCGCAGTCTGGTCGAAAAATTGGGCATCGACTGCCCAATCGTTTCCGAAGAGGAGGCCGCCCGGCGGCTGGTGGATCTGGCCCAACGTCACGTGTTTACCCTTTTCGAGTATTATCTGACCGATAAGGCCGGCCATGCGCAGGACACCGCGCGCGCGGAGGACGTAGTGCGTTCGCTCGACCGCTTCGTTGGCACATTGCTTGAGACGGTGGATCTAACACGGACGCTCCTCATCCTCACGTCGGATCACGGCAACCTGGAAGACCTCGGCACCCGTGGCCATACCCGCAACCCGGTACCCTTTGTGGCGCTCGGGGCCGGTGCCTCGGCCATGGCCTCGGTGAGATCGTTGATGGATGTCGTGCCCGCGCTGCTGGCGATCCCGACGAAAGCCGTCGGGGCTGCGCATGCGCCGGCCGGCGCTTCGAGTTGAAACGTGGCCACAAAACGTGGCCTTGAAACATGCCCTTTCAGGGTTCGTTTTCACCCTCGTGATCCGTGCCATCACCCTCTCATTCCGGGATCCCACATGAACGCCGCGCCTTCCGTTGGCCCTGCCGCACGCCCCCCTCGCAGCCGGGCTTTAACGCAAGGGCTGTGCCTGCCCGTGCGCCTCGTTGTGTGGCTCAGTATGTCACTCAGTCTGTCACTCATCGTTGGCACGCCGAGCCTCTTCGCGCAGGACGAATCGGATCGCGAAGGCCGCATCCGGGCCGAACAATTGCTCGTGCGCGGGATGACGCGGGCGTACCTCGGCGAACACACCGAGGCCCTCCAGCTGTACCAGCAAGCCCTCCCCCTTGCCAGAGGCGACGCGGCCATCCATGCGGCTATAGCGGCTTCCTATGAGGCGACGAGCCAATATGCCTCCGCGATCACCTTTGCCGAGCAGGCCATCACGCTCGCTCCAGAGCAACACGCCTATTATACCCAACTCGCCAATCTCTTTTTGCTCGCCGGCAACCGGGAGGGCGCCCGAAGCACCCTTGAACGTCTGCTGGTGGTAGACCCGGCCAATCTGGACGCCCTGTTTGAATTGGCCTATGTGCAACACATCGACGGTGATTTCTCCGGCGCGATTGCAACGTACAGACTTATTGAAACCCATACAGGGCCGGCGCTGGACATAAAATTCCGCCAACTCCAGCTGTATCAGAAGATGGGCGACCATAGCGGGGCGGAGGCCACGTTGCGGGAGATGATCACGCTCGAGCCTGAAAATGTGACGCTGTATCAACGGCTGAGCGAAGCGTATCTGAGTAACGAGCAGCCCGCCGAAGCGCGTCACATGCTGGAAACGGCGCTGGAGTTTGAGCCGGCGAACGTGGACCTGATCGTTGCGCTGGCTACCGAGTACCGCAAGGAGGGCCAGGGCGAACGCGCCGATTCGCTCATGCAGCGTACCTTGTCGGACGACAGCAGCACCGCCGAGCAACGACTGTTGCAGGCGCGTTATCTGTATAATGAATCCCGGCGAGACTCCGCCTTTGTACAGCCGGCGCGTGCGCTCCTGGAGCGCATCACTCGGCTCGACACGCCAACCGAAGAAGCCTGGCTGATGCTGGGCGAAATACAGATTGCCTCGGGCGCTTTACGCGCCGGCGGCGAGTCGATTTACCAGGCGTTGACGCTCAACCCGCGTTCGCAGGGCCAATGGTCTCGCTCCGCCTGGGCGTTTCTTGAGGGTGGGATGGCCGAGCGTTCGGCCGAAGTGGCTGAAGAAGCGCTAATGCTTTTCCCAGGAGACATCGAACTGCTCAGAATTTCCGGTCTGGCGCTCCTGGAATTAGACCGCAACGAAGAAGCGGTCGACCGCCTTGCCGAGGCCATCGAGTTGACACGTCGCGATGCCGTCGAGGCCCCCATGGCAAGCGACCTCTATGCCGCGCTCGGTATGCTTTATGGGCGTCTGGGCCATATCGAAAGCGCCGATGCGCACTACGAACAGGCGATCGAGGTCAACCCGAACAATGTCATGGCGCTAAACAATTACGCCTACAGCCTCGCGGTTCGCGGCGATCAATTAAAGAAAGCGCAACGGTATGCGGAACACGCCGTGGCAACTTCTCCCGGCAGCCCATCGTTTGTGGACACCCTGGCCTGGGTGTATTTCGCCTCGGGCGACTACGAAGGCGCGCGCGCATTGCTTGAACAGGCGCTGAGGCTTCGTGGCGCCGGCCCTGCCGTCCACGAGCACTATGGCGATGTGCTGCACAAGCTCGGCCGGCACCCAGAAGCCCGGTCCGCCTGGGAAAAGGCGCTCCAGATGGACCCGGCCAACACGTCGCTCGAATCCAAACTGAGCCAATAACTGCTTGTTGATGCCGTCTGCGACTCCCCTGCCCATTTTCCTCCTTCTGGCGCTCGTCGCTGGCCTGGCCCTCGCCGGATGCAGCGGTCCCCGCTCGGCGGCGATCGAGCCAGCGGCGAGCGGGTTCCCCTACCACTCGCTCGACCAGATCCAGACCGCCCTCGCCGACGCCCTGCCGGCCACCATCCACTCCTACCGCGCCGAAACCGCCCTCTCCGTCCGTTCCCCGGCTCAGAGCGGCTCGTTTTCGGCCAACATCGTCCACCGAGAAAACGATAGCCTGCTCATCTCCGTGAGCCCCGGCTTCGGCATCGTGGCGGTGCGCGCGCTGATCACGCCGGACAGTGTGTTTGTGCACGACCGTATCAATCGCGAGCTGACCTATGGATCGATCCTCGAAGTGGGCCAGTTTCTGCCCCTTCCCACGGATCCGGCCGGCCTCTACCAGGCCATGCTCGGGCTCCTCGCACCCGAGTTGACCATCGCGTGGGTGCTATCCAACGCCGGAGGCCTATACATCCTGAAGACGCCCGACGGACGGCGCTCGTATACGATCGACCCCGCCGCATGGCGCGTTGTCCGTTATGAAGAACGCAACGGAGAAGGAGGCCTGCTCGAGGAGAGAACATTTTCAGAGTTCGAGCGCTACACAGACGGGTATCTTCCCCGCCGGCTCACCTTCCGCCGGCCCGAGGACGATACGGCTGCCTCTCTATATTACCGCAAATTGACACTGAATCCACCGGACTTGCGCTTCGATTTCAGCGTCACCGGCAGCGTACGCCGCATACCCATGCACTAACTCCTCGTCTCCGTGCGAACGACCGTACCGTTATCGATCGTGATTTTCGCCCTTTTTGTGGTGATCGGCGCCGGCGCCGCTTCGGCGCAGTCTCGGCAGGACACCGAAAAACGTCTCCGCGCCCTGCAGGATCAGATGACGCTGGACGTCATCCGTCTCTCCGAAACCGAAGAGCTTGAAAAAGCCTCGCTGCAGACGCTCAACGACATCGAGCGCCAGATCGCGGTGCGCACCGAGCTGATCGCCACGAACGAGTTACTACTGAGCCAGATCGAACAATCGCGCGATTCCATCGCGGCCTCGATGCGCGTACTCGAGAAGGAGCTGGATTATCATCGAAAGATTTACCAGGAGCGCGCGGTGCACGCTTACAAGTACGGCCGGCTACACGATGTCGCCCTCATCCTCGCCGCCCGATCCATCAACCAGATGTTGATCCGCGTGCGTTACCTTTCGCGCTTCGCGGACGACCGTAAGAGCCGGTTCTCTGAAATAAAAAAAGCCAGCGATGCCATCGAAGCGCGTCGGAATGAGATCGCCGAGAACGAAAAAAAGGCGCAGGAGCTGATCGTGCAGTACCGCACCGAGGCGGAGAATATGAAATCCCTCCGCGCCAAGCGAAACGAAGTAATCTCGGAACTACGCAGCCAGCGCTCGAGCATCCAGAAGGACCTCGAACAGAAGCAGCGGGAGGAGCAGCAGCTGCAATCGCTCGTCCGCAACATCATCACGACCGAGAGCAACCGCCGGGCCGCCGCTCCTCCGGTCGATGAGGCGACGGCCGCCGCCAATGCCGAGTTGTCGGGCGCGTTTTCGGCTAACAAGGGGAAAATTCCCTGGCCGGCCGAGGGGGTGGTCACCGAGCCCTTCGGCCAGATCGTCAACCCGCTTTATGGCACCGTCACCAACAATCCCGGCATCCTCGTCTCCACGACAGCGTCGGCTCAGGTCACGGCTGTATTCGACGGTGAAGTCTCCGAAATCTACCCGATGCCCGAATACGGTCGCATTATCACCATCAGCCACGGCGAATACACCAGTCTGTACGGCAACCTCTCGCTGCTGTATGTCGAAGCCGGCACCGTCGTGAAGGCCGGGCAACTGATCGGGCGCGCCGGCACGGAATCCGAACCCAAGGGCAACGCCGTCTTTTTCGCCATCTTCAGAAACGGCGCGGAGATCGACCCGCAGACCTGGCTCAGAAGGCGGTAGCACCGTCCTGTCCGGCCTCGTCGCGTTCTTCACACAACTTTTCGTCGGAATCGAGATCCTCGCTCCGCAAACGGGGTTCACGGTTGCGAATTACCCACGTTCCGACAGCAACACCTGATCAATCATGGCATCTTCTAGCTACGACGTAGTCGTTATCGGCACCGGCCCCGGCGGCTACGAAACTGCGATTCGCGCTACCCAGCTCGGGTTCAAAACGGCCGTCATCGAGAAAAACAAACTCGGCGGCGTATGCCTCAACATAGGCTGTATTCCGACAAAAGCGCTGCTCAAAAGCGCCGAGGTCATGGCCGATGCCCGGCATCTGGAGGATTTTGGATTGACATTAGAGGGCACCGTGAAGGTGGATTTCGCGAAGGTGATCGGCCGCAGCCGGGGCGCGGCGGACAAAATGAACAAGGGCGTCGCGTTCCTCATGAAGAAGAATAAGATCGACGTCATCATGGGCCAGGCGAAGCTGGCCGGCAAAGGCGCGATCGAGGTCACCCCGTCGGTCGACATGGACGGCACCAAGGTGGGCGAGCCGATGACGGTTCAGGCAAAGCACATCATCGTGGCGACAGGCGCGCGCTCCCGGGAGATCCCCCCGCTGCCGATGGACGGCAAAAAAATTATCGGCTCGAAAGAAGCCCTGCTGCAAACGACCCAGCCGAAGCGGCTCCTGATCGCTGGCGCCGGCGCCATCGGCGTTGAGTTCGCCTACTTCTACCACCAGATGGGCACGGCGGTAACGCTCGTCGAGGTGCTCGATCGTGTCGTGCCGGTTGAGGACGAAGAGGTATCCAGGGAGCTAGCACGCGCTTTCAAGAAGATGGGGATCACTATCATGACCTCCACGCAGGTGCAGTCCGTCGACACCAAAGGCAAGGAGCTGACGGTGACGGTGAAAACGGCGAAAGGGACCGAGACCCTCACGACGGATCAGGTACTTTCGGCGGTTGGCGTCGTGGGAAACATTGAAAACCTGGGCCTGGAGGCGGCCGGCGTCAAAACAGAGCGGGGCGCGATCGTGATCGATGCGTATGGGAAGACCAACGTCGACGGCATCTACGCCATCGGCGACGTGGCCGGCCCGCCCTGGCTCGCCCACAAGGCCAGTCACGAAGGCATCCTGTGTATCGAGAAGATCGCCGGGCTGGATGTGCGGCCGATGGATAAGAAAAACATCCCGGGGTGCACCTACTGCCAGCCCCAGATCGCGTCCGTAGGGTACACAGAAGCCCAGGCAAAAGAGGCCGGCCACGAGGTCAAGGTGGGAAAATTCCCATTTGCGGCATCCGGCAAGGCCTCGGCCATCGGGCACACTGAAGGCTTCGTCAAGGTGATCTATGATGCTAAATACGGTGAATTGCTCGGATGCCACATTATCGGTTATGGCGCCACGGAGCTCATCGCCGAGGTCGTAACCGCGCGCACGCTCGAGACTACCTCTCATGAGATCATGGAGGCTATCCATCCCCATCCCACCCTCTCGGAGGCTATCATGGAAGCCACCCGGGCCGCTTACGGGCACTCGATCAATATCTGAGTTCGTCCCTTCTCTTCTTCTTTCCCAGGCTCGCAGGTCCCCTGCGAGCCTTTTTTTGTTGTTTTTTATGAGAATTTCCATCGCAGGAAGCGCTCCCTTTTTTCAGGAAGCGCTTCTTTTATCATTTTAATGTGACGCATTATTCCATTATATCTTACTATTTGTTAGTCTTTTTGCCGTTATGCCTAATTCTATTAATTAGCTATTGGAGGTTACCTACCATGCGTTCGTTCCTGCTTGTAGTTCTTGTAGTGCTAGGCGTTAGCGCGTTACCCGTGCAAGCGCAGGATGCCGTTCCCGTGGCTGATACACTGGCCGCCGAAACGGTGGCGGTCGATGTCCCCACCGCCGTGACGTCCGACGATAGCGCCGCCGCGGCGCTTGCCGCCGCCGAGTCCGTGCAGACGAATCTCAACTTTGTATGGACGATTCTCGCGGCGGTGCTGGTATTCTTCATGCAGGCCGGCTTCGCCCTGCTCGAAACCGGATTCACCCGTTCGAAGAACGCCGTGAACATCATCATGAAGAACTTCATGGACTGCGCCGCGGGTAGTCTTGTGTTTTTCGCGGTCGGGTTCGGCATCATGTTCGGGACGTCGGTCGGCGGCTGGTTTGGCAGCGACGGGTTCTTCCTGAGCGGACTGGGCGATGACCCATGGAATTACGCCTTCTTCCTGTTCCAGGTCGTTTTCGCCGCCACGGCGGCGACCATTGTATCCGGCGCTGTCGCGGAACGGACGAAGTTTACCGGCTACCTGCTCTTCTCGATCATCATCACGGCCATCATTTATCCCGTGTTTGGCTCGTGGGCCTGGGGCAGCCTGTTCCGGGGTGAAGGTTGGCTCGAGGGCCTCGGGTTCATCGACTTCGCCGGCTCGACGGTCGTGCACTCCGTCGGCGGCTGGGCGGCGCTCGCCGGCGCCCTGGTCGTGGGCCCCCGCGTGGGCAAATATGGGCCCGACGGCAAGCCGCGTCACATACCGGGACATAGCCTGCCGTGGGCGGCGCTGGGCGTCTTTATCCTGTGGTTTGGCTGGTTCGGGTTTAACGCCGGCTCCACCACCACCGGCAACTCGGACATCGCGCTGATCGCCCTGAACACGTTCCTCGCGGCGGCCTCTGGCGCGACGGCGGCCATGCTGCTTACCTGGGCAACCAACGCCAAACCGGATGTCCCGATGACGCTTAACGGCGTACTCGCGGGGCTTGTGGGGATTACGGCCGGGTGCGCGAATCTCACCCCTGGATTCGCCATCATCACTGGCGCCATGGCCGGCATCCTGGTCGTTTATGCCACCAAAGCACTTGATCGGTTCGTCGACGACCCGGTAGGCGCGGTGGCGGTACACGGCGTTTGCGGCGCATGGGGCACGCTTGCGGCCGGCCTGTTCAACACCGGCGACATGTTCAACCTGGGCATCGTGGGGGTCCAGTTGATCGGCATCGGATCGGCCTTCGTGTGGACCTTCGGCGTGAGCTACGCCATGTTCTTCGCACTCGACAAGACGGTCGGACTGCGTGTCGACGGTGACATGGAGTCGGAGGGGCTCGACTATCACGAGCACAATAGCTCGGCCTATCCGGAGTTCAAGCCGACGGACGAACTCGCTGCCGCTGAAGTCTAGTTTTCTGTGACGAAACGAGGGTCTGGCAGATCGCTGTGCATGGTCTATTACGTACTTCCCCACGGGAGCCGTATAGAAAGCGCCTGCTAGACCCTCATTCTTTGGGTCGGGTTCGGTACGACGGGACGGCCAGCCCTCATGCCATCTCCCCCAGTTCGGTCCAACGCTCCAGGTCTTTTTCCAACTGCAAATCCAGTTTCCCGGTCTCTTCGTAAAGGGCCTGTACTTTACCGAAGTCGCTGCTAGATCGATCCAGGTCCCTGGCAATTGCCTCTTTTCTCTTCTCCGCCGCGGCGATGCGGGCCTCGATCTGCTCGAACTCCTGCCGTTCCTTGTAGGAAAGCTTGCGCGCTTTGGGCTCGGCGACGGAAGAAGGCGCCACGGGGGGCGCCGGCCTCCGCGCTTCGGCTTCGGCCGCTCTGGTCTCCTGCGTTTGTCGTTCGAGGAAGGCCGAGTAGTTACCCGGGTAGGCCTTTACCTTCCCATCGCCCTCGAAGCTGAAGATGTGGTCGATCGTCCGGTCGAGGAAATAGCGGTCGTGTGATACGACGATGAGGCAGCCGTCGAACACGTCGAGGTAGTCTTCGAGGGCGACGAGGGTGGGAATGTCGAAGTCGTTCGTGGGCTCGTCAAGCAAGAGCACGTTCGGGGCGCTCATCAGGAGCCGGAGCAGGTACAACCGCCGGCGCTCGCCGCCGCTAAGGCTGCCAACCATGGCGTACTGCGTGGCCGGCGCGAATAAGAACCGCTCCATCATCTGGCCGGCGGTGATTACATCCCCTTCGGCGGTCTTGACCACTTCCGCCACTTCTTTGATGTACTCGATGGCGCGGAGGTCATCCTTTAACGCGCGGCTTTCCTGGTCGTAGTAGCCAAGTACAACCGTTTGCCCCCGATCTACCACCCCGCTATCGGGGGTAACGAGACCGGCGATCATATCCAGGAGTGTCGTCTTCCCCGTGCCGTTGGGTCCGATGATGCCGATCCGATCACCTCGCTCGAAGGTGTGGCTAAAGTTGTCTAGCAGCACCAGCCCCTCATACGATTTCGAGACGCCGACGAGGTCGAACACCTTATTACCCAGGCGCGAGGACGCGGCGGAGAGCTTCAACTCCTTCTCGCCGGCCTCGCGAGGCGCCTCAAGCAGCGCCGTGGCGCGGTCCACGCGGGCCTTCTGCTTGGTGGTCCGGGCCTTGGCGCCTCGTCGCAGCCACGCCAACTCCTGCTTCATGAGCTGGCTGCGTTTCTGATCCTCGGTGGCGCGTTGCATTTCCCGCTCGGCCTTTTTCTCGAGGAAATACGAGTAATTGCCCTGGAAGCGATGCGTCCGTCCGCGTTCCAGCTCGAGCATATTATTGGTGACCCGGTCGAGGAAATACCGGTCGTGGGTGACGAGTAGGAGCGCCGCGTTCATCCGGGCCAGATAGGATTCCAGCCAGGCGATCGTTTCGGCGTCCAGGTGGTTCGTCGGCTCGTCGAGGATGAGGAGATCGGGGCGGAGGATGAGCGCGCGCGCCATGGCCACGCGTTTGCGCTGACCGCCGGAGAGGTTGCCGACAAGGGCCGTGGTGTCCGTGATTCCCAGCCGGCCCAGGATGGCTTCCGCATGGGCTTCCAGCTCCCACCCGCCGGCTACCTCCAACTCGTGCGCGAGGTCCGTAACCCGCTCGATGAGCGCCGCGTCGCTGCCGTCGCTTTTGTTGAGGAGGGCGACGGCCTCCTCGTAGTCGTGCAGCCGGCGCATGGTCGGGTCGCCCTTGTCGAACACGGCGTCAACCACCGTCATCGCGTCGTCGAACACGGGCTGTTGGGGCAGATAGGCGACTCGAGCGTCGTTCGATCGCCATACGCGGCCGTCGTCCGCCGGCTCGATGCCGGCGACGATGCGCAGCAGCGTCGTCTTCCCCGAACCATTCGGCCCGATGATGCCCATCTTCTCTCCGGGCTCGATACTAAAGGTGACGCCTTCGAGGAGGGGCTTGGTGTCGTAGCGTTTGATGACGCCTTCTAGCGTTAGGATGCTCAAAATGGTTTCAGGCTTGTCCTGAGGAAAGCGGGCGATAGCCAGCATGACCAAAGGATCTACCTGTCTATATGTATAAAGTTAAAGGAAAAAAGCTCTTGAGCCGAGAGAACTCACAAGAGTCGCTATTCCTTCCCACGTCATCCCCAATCAAGTTGGGGATGACGGGACTGAAGTCAGAGCACCGGTGCCCCATCTTCACCGTCGCTCTGGATCAGCGAGAACTTCCCGTCGCGGTTTTCGGCCATGAGGACCATGCCCTGGCTTTCGAAGCCGCGCAGCTTGCGTGGGGCGAGGTTAGCGACGATGACGACCCGTTTCCCGATCATCTCATCCGGCTTCATCTGCTCGGCGATGCCGGAGAGGATCTGGCGGGTCTCGAAGCCGAGGTCGATTTCGAGGCGGAGGAGTTTATCGGCCTTCGGGATGCGCTCGGCAACCCGGACGGTACCCATGCGGAGGTCGAGCTTCGCGAAGTCGTCGTACACAATTTCCGATTTCAACGGGGCGTACGGGAGGGCCGGCGCCTCGGGTGTTTCCGCCGGCGCGGGGTCGCCGGCATGGAGTTTTGCGAGCTGGGTCTCGATGGCGCTGTCCTCGATCTTGGTAAACAAAATGACCGGCGTGCCAAGCGCGTGCCCGGGCTCTAGCAGCGGCTGGCCGGCGTCGTTCCAGCCGAGGCCGCGACGGTTGCCCTCGGGCAGGCTCGATCGGATGCCACTCAGATGCAGCATCTCGCGGATCTTCGCCGCGCTGAACGGAAGCACGGGCTCCATCAATACCGACAACGCCGCGCAGATCTGGAGCGACACATGGATCGTGTTACCGCAGGCCTGCATGTTGGTTTTCCGGGTGTGCCAGGGCTCGGTATCATTAAAATACTTGTTGCCCAGGCGCGCGAGGTTCATCGTCTCGAACACCGCTTCGCGGTTGCGATAGGCCTCGTACGAGGCGCCGATGCGGGCAGGGAAGCCGGCGAGTGCCGTCAGGACCTCGTGGTCCGTCGCGCTCGGGTTTTCGAGCGGCGGCACGCGTCCGCCGAAATACCGTTCGGCGAAGGTCATCGTGCGGTTGACGAAGTTGCCGAGGATGTCCGCCAGCTCCGAGTTAGCCCGGGCCTGAAAATCCCCCCAACTAAAGTCAGCATCCTTCGTTTCGGGGAGCGTCGTGGCGAGGGCGTACCGCAGCAAGTCCGGCTCGAATACCTCAAGGTATTCATGAAGCCAGACGGCCCAATTGCGGCTGGTGGAAAGCTTTTTCCCCTCCAGGTTGAGAAACTCGTTCGCCGGCACATTTTCGGGCAGGACAAAGTCGCCATGCGCCATCAGCATTGCCGGAAACATCAGGCAATGGAAAACGATGTTGTCCTTGCCGATGAAGTGGACGAGTTTGGATGCTGCGTCCTGCCAGTAGGCCTTCCACCGCTCGGGATCGCCCTGCTGCGCGGCCCATTCGCGGGTGGACGAGATATAGCCGATCGGGGCATCGAACCAGACGTAGATCACCTTGCCAGTGGCGTCGACGCCGGCGGCGCGGGCGGAGTCCTCTGGCACCGGCACGCCCCAGGGCACGTCGCGCGTGATGGCGCGGTCTTTCAGTCCGTCGTTGAACCAGCTCTTGACCTGCCCGAGGACGTTCGGCTTCCACTCCGGATGCGTGGCGATCCATTTTTCGAGCATCGGCTGCATATCGCCAAGCGGCAGATACCAGTGCGTCGTTTCGCGGAGTTCGGGCGTGGCGTCGGAGAGGGTGCTGCGGGGGTTGAGGAGTTCGAGCGGGCTGAGGGCCGTGCCGCATTTCTCACACTGGTCGCCGTAGGCGTCGTCGTACCCGCAGCTCGGGCAGGTGCCGCGGACGAACCGGTCGGCGAGGAACATGCCGGCCTTCGGGTCGAACAGCTGCTTTTCGGTGCGGAGTTTAAAGATGCCCTTTTCGGCGAGCCGGCGGAAGAAGTCCTGGCTCGTTTCCCGGTGGATGTCCGCCGTGGTGCGGCTGTAGTGGTCGAAGCTCATCCCGAAGGCCTGGAAGCCGTCGCGGATCATGGGATGATACAGATCGACGATGTCCTGCGGGGAGATGCCCTGGGACTGCGCGCGGATCATGATCGCCACGCCGAGTTCGTCCGACCCCCCGACAAACACGATGTCTCGCCCCATGAGGCGCTGGTAGCGGACGTACAGGTCGGCCGGCAAGTAGGCGCCGGCGAGGTGGCCGATGCGGATCGGCCCGTTGGCGTACGGCAGGGCCGCGGTGACGAGGATGCGTTTAAAGTCGGGCATGTGTAATACTCCCCCACGAAGTTCTATCTGATCAGGCCGCTTTTAACCCGGCAGGCGGGGAAGGATCCTCCCGGACGCGGCTGGACAAATACAGAGGGACTAAAACCGCTTCTGTTCGAATTTTCAGACAACCGTCACAAACCCCGACGGGATTAACGAGTACCTTGACTTCCTCTCACCCAATACCAGGCATGGACTCACCCGCTAAAGACACCCGCCGCGCCACGGTCGAGCGAAATACCGCCGAAACCCGGATTACCCTCGCGCTCTCCCTGGATGGAGAAGGCGGCGGTAAACGTGCCACCGGCGTCGGGTTTCTGGACCACATGCTCGATCTTTTCGCCCGCCACGGGCAGTTCGACCTGGACGTTTCCTGCGGTGGCGACCTGCATGTCGACGACCACCACTCGGTCGAGGATGTGGGCATCGCGCTGGGGATGGCGTTTTTCCAGGCCGTCGGCGACAAGGCGTTTATCAACCGCTACGGCCACGCGTACGTCCCGATGGACGAGGCCCTCGCCCGCGCGGCGGTGGACCTCTCCGGCCGGTTTTATCTCCATTTCGACGCCGTGTTTTCCCGCGAACGGGTCGGCGACCTCTCTACCGATCTCGTCCGCCATTTCTGGTACAGCTTCGCCGAACAGGCGCGGATGAACCTGCATATCGACCTCCTCCATGGCGAAAACGACCACCACCGGATCGAGGCTATTTTTAAAGCCGTGGCCCGCGCGCTCCGCATCGCCGTCCGCAGGGAGGAGGGTAATACACGAATGCCTTCTACGAAAGGGGTCTTGTAAGGTGGGTTTAATGTTCGCGGTTTAATGTTTAATGAGGTCATCAGGTAATCTCATGAAGGTATTGGAAAACGCTGCGATCGCCGTGGTTGGCGCCGGCAACATCGGCCGCGCGCTGATCGGCGGGTTGCTGAAAGGGCACGACCTGAAGGCCGACCAGATTCGCGCCTCACGGCGGACGCAGGAGTCGCTCGATGAACTGGCGCATCAGTTTCCGGGCATCCGGACAAGTATCGCCAACACGGACGCCGTCGCTGGCGCGGACATCGTCATCCTGGCGATCAAGCCGCAGATGGCCTCCGGCGTCATCAACGAAATCAAAGGAAGCCTTCAGAACCATACGCTGATCGTATCGGTACTGGCCGGCGTGACCACGGCCACGCTGCAGGAGCGCTTCGGCCGCAACCTGCCTGTCGTCCGCACCATGCCCAACACGCCGGCGCTGGTCGACGAAGGCGCGACGGCCATCTGCGCCGGCGCCTTCGCCACGCCCGAGGATACCCTGAAGGCACGGGCCATTTTCGAAGCCGTGGGCCGTGTGGAAGTCGTGCCGGAGTACCTGATGGACGCCGTAACCGGCCTCTCGGGCAGCGGGCCGGCGTATATCTATATGGTGATCGAGGCGCTGACGGACGCCGGCGTGAAACAGGGCCTCCCCCGCCCGATCGCGGCCCGCCTGTCGGCTCAAACGGTGTTCGGCGCCGCCAAGCTGGTCATCGAAACCGGAAAACACCCCGCCATCCTCCGCGATGAAGTAACCACTCCGGGCGGGACGACGATTTCGGCCATCGCTGAACTCGAAAGCCACGGACTCCGGACCATGCTGATCAATGCCGTAGCCACCGCCACCGCGCGGTCGAAGGAGTTGAGCCAGATAAATGACTTTTAGGTTGCAGGTTGGCAGGTGACAGGTTTCTTATACGCGAAGCATGCAAAAACCCGTTAGGACTTTCCATCCAGCCACCCCACAACTTGCCAACCTGCAACCTGCAAACCTGCCAACCATCCATGCTCTGCATCATCGACTACGGGATCGGCAACCTGCGCTCTATGGAGAAGGCCTGCGAAGCGGTCGGGGCCGAGGTGGTTCGTTCGGACGATCCGGCTGTGATCGAGGCGGCTTCGCATGTGATCCTTCCGGGCGTCGGGGCGTTCGGGGCGTGCGCGGATGAGATTCGCCGGCGCGGTCTCGAGGAGCCGATTCACCGCGCCATAGCTTCCGGGAAGCCATTCCTGGGCGTCTGTGTTGGCATGCAGTTGCTGTTCGGGGAAAGCGAGGAGATGGGCCGGCACCGCGGTCTGGGGATGCTGCCTGGCTCGGTCATCCGATTCCTGCCCACATATGCCGGCATGGCCCTCGCCTTGGACGATCCCGCCCCCGAAATCGGGCTCGCGGAAGAGCCGACTTCGCTAAAAATCCCCCACATGGGCTGGAATAGCCTGGTTATTCACCGGGATACCCCCCTCCTCGCCGGCCTGCCTGAATCCCCCTATTTCTATTTCGTCCACTCGTTCCACGCGGAGGCCGATCTGGCTACCGACGTGGTGGCTTCTACACGTTACGGACGCCTTTTCCCCGCGGTCGTGGGTAGGAACAACGTCTATGGGGTCCAGTTTCACCCCGAGAAAAGCCACGATAATGGGCTTCGTATCCTGAAAAATTTCGCTTCGATGCGCTCATGACCCTGCCACCCATGCTCGTCATTCCAGCCATCGATTTACGCGCCGGGCGCTGCGTGCGCCTGTACCAGGGCGAATACGAGCGGGAGACGATCTACTTCGAGGACCCGGTCAAGATGGCCAAGTTGTGGCGCGTCCAGAACGCCAAGGTGCTTCACGTCGTCGATCTCGACGCGGCCAAAGGCGAGGAGAGCGGGCCGGACAACCGAAGCGTCATCCACGCCATCTGCGAGAATCTGGATATCCCCGTCCAGCTCGGTGGCGGCATTCGCTCGCTGGAGGATGTCGAGGCGGCGCTATCGATGGGCGTGTCGCGGGTCATTATCGGAACGGCCGCCGTCAAACGACCCGAACTCGTCTCCGAGGCCATCACGCACTTCAAAGCGCATCGCGTCGTCGTGGGGATCGATGCCCGCGACGGCGAGGTTCGGGTGGATGGATGGACAAAGGGCAGTGGCATCAAGGCGATCGATCTGGCGTTGGAGATGGAAAAGCGCGGGTGTTGCCGGATCGTTTATACCGATATCAGCCGCGACGGCACCCTCGCCGGCCCGAACCTGGACGCGTACCGCGAACTTGGCAGCCGGCTCACCCGGTGTAAAATCACCGCGTCGGGCGGAGTTAGCGACTACAAAGACCTTGTCGCCCTCGCCGGGATGGCCGAATACCGTATCGACTCTGTGATCGTCGGACGCGCGTTATACGAAAACAAATTTCCCTGCCAGAACATCTGGTGCTGGCACAAGAAGGATGAAGTGAACCTGGACCGATACAGTACCGCTACGCTACGGGCCTGCTAACACCGTCCGCACGTTCAACGACACCCTCTTTAACGTCATGGTCGCCAGACGCATCATCCCCTGCCTCGACGTCAACGAAGGGCGCGTGGTTAAGGGCGTTCAGTTTCTCGAATTGATCGACGCCGGCGACCCCGTGGAACAGGCGCGCTTTTATAACGATTCCGGCGCCGACGAGCTCGTCTTCCTCGACATCACGGCCACCCACGAGGGCCGCGGCATTATGCACGATGTGGTCCGCCGCACGGCCGACGAGGTGTTTATCCCCCTCACCGTCGGCGGCGGGCTCCGCACGATGGACGATATCCGGGCCATGCTCAACGCCGGCGCGGACAAGGTCTCCCTTAACTCCGCCGCACTGAATAACCCGGCGATCATCACTGAAGGCGCCACGGCGTTCGGCTCCCAGTGCATCGTCGTCGCCATCGACGCGAAACGTGTATCCGACGACCCGCTCCGCTGGGAAATCTTCACCCACGGCGGCCGGAAACCGACGGGCATCGACGCGCTCGCCTGGGCGAAGGAAGCCGAGGAACGCGGAGCCGGGGAATTACTCGTCACGTCGATGGACAAAGACGGCACACGCGATGGCTACGATCTGGCGTTGCTCCAGGCACTCCAACGCCTTGTGAACATCCCGGTCATTGCCTCGGGCGGCGCCGGCACGCTCGAACACCTGCGCGACGGCCTGCTCATCGGCGGCGCCGACGCCGTACTGGCCGCTTCTATATTCCACTTCCGCGAATTTTCTATCCGCGAGGCAAAGGCTTTTCTGCACGACGCCCACATCCCCATCCGCCTCGCCTGAAAAAAGGCTAACAACGGGCAATAGGCCCCGTACCCACCTCGTTCGTATAGAAAGGCAGCCCTCTCGCACTCGGCTGCCCTCAGCGTATCCCCTTTTCCGAGGCGCACTCATGACCCTTTCTCCACGGACGATCACCCCCATCCTGGGCGTAGCCGCCCTCGCGCTGTTCGCGCTCAACTTCCATCGTTACCTCGACTATCTCTGGCAAGAGCACCAGGCCCATCGCACGTTCTCTGATGCCCGCCACCTACACATCCATCTGTGGCATGGCGGACGCGGCGACCACCACCGCCAGCATCGTCTGTTTATTCGACCCGAGCCGGGCGAACGAGGGTTCTCGTTCGAAATACCTCCAGCAGGCGCCGCTCGCCCCGGCGAGCCCTTGCGCTTCGAGTTTGAAGTACGTCGGGAATCGCGAAACGGGCCATCCGAGACGGTGATCATCGAGCGGACTCCCCCTTCCGATCTCTAGAAACCTGCTTACCGCACCATGAAACCCGCCCGGTAGGGATCGGTGGGGTCGATGAGAAACTGATGCCGACCCGTGATGAAAGCGCGACCCGACACCTCGGGCACGACGGCATCGTACGGGCCGAAGCGACACGCTTCGATCGCCGCCCCGGTAAACTTACTGCCCAGTATACTCTCGATTTCGATCGGCGCTTGCAACGCCAGTTCCCCCCGTGCGTGCAAGATAGCGACGCGCCCGCTGACGCCGGTCCCGGTCGGACTCCGATCCACCTCCCCGTCCGCGAAAATGCAGACGTGCCGGCTGTGGTGGCGGGCCTCCTCGGCGGGCGCTGTGAAGATGACGCCGTATAAAAAACCCAGATCCTCGGCTATTGGATGGTGGATCGGTCGCTCGGCCATGATCGCCTGCTTGATCCGTCTGCCGGCATCGATGAGGCGCTGGACGTCGGCCGGCCGGCAGGTTAGGCCTACCGACGCGGCATCGACATACGCGTAAAATGCACCGCCAAATGCCAGATCATACGTCACGGTCCCGATGCCCCGTACATCGACCCTGGCATCGCGCTCGACGAGAAACGACGCGACATTGCGGAACGAGACCTGCTGTATTCGCTCGCCGTCGAACTCGATCCGGGCCTCGATGCGGCCGGCCGGAGTATCGATACGCAACGGTTCCGGAATCGGACCCCCGCCGAAGTATCCCGTCTCCGCCAGCACCGTGGCCAGGCCGATGATGCCGTGGCCGCACATGGTGCTGTAGCCCTCGTTGTGCATGAAAAGCACGCCGAGATGACCGTCTGGCGTGGCCGGGCAGGTGACGACGCATCCGTACATATCCGCGTGCCCCCGCGGCTCGAGCATAAGGGCCCGGCGGAGATGGTCGTAGTGCTCGGCGAGGTAACGCCGGCGTTCGAGCATCGTGGCGCCCCGCGGCTCGGGATAACCGCTGAGGACAACCCGAAAAGGCTCACCCGCCGTGTGGGCGTCGATCGTCTCGATGCGCCACCAGGTATCGGGAGGACGCCATGAGGTGAGGGCAGCCGTGGTTAGCAACGGCTCGGGATGCAGCATGGGTCGGTTAGCCAGCTTCCAGCGCGATAGCGGCGAGGTCGATCAACGCCCCGTGCGCGCCATGACCGTCGCCGGCCGATCGATGCTGCAGGGAGGACCGGGGGCCGGGGCTTGATTCCGAGACGGGATTCGGCGCGATCCGCACCCGCAACGCCTTGAGGCCGTGGACACCTTGAAGGTCCTCAAGCTGAACATATTCCACCTCGCCGACCAGGTACCCCGTGGCGAGGAGGTAACGCACATAACGCGCATAATCGACGGCCTCGCCATCCTGCGAATACACGATCGCCATATACCCGGGCTGAGTGAGGCGCTCACTGGTCCCAAAGATGCGCGCCTTGTCAATCCGCTTCTTGACGATCTCGTAGCGGATGTTGTACGCGCCGTCGACATCGAACTGCTTCTCGTCGATCCGGAAGCGGATCGAGAGTGGGAAGTCCTGAACGAGCACAAGATGGGCGATATCGAGCGGCGCCTTGAGTGTTGGCTTCAACGACGCCATCTCCCATTCCACACCGCACATCAGCATCAACTGCCACAAGCGCAGATTGCGAAGGTACAGCGGGTCATATCGACCGTTTTGGTGCAGACTGCCCCCGACGTAGAGGTTGTAGTCGACTCCATCCGTCTTGTACATCTCGAAGTAATGTGGATACATCGCCTGGGCGGCCTCTTCCTGGCGTTCGATATAGGCTCCGATGGTGTGGTTGATGCGGCTGACGCTATCCTCGTAGTCGCGCCGGCGCCGGTACAAAATGCCCAATTCCGCATCGAGCGCCTCGCGATAACCCTCGATCTGAACGCGTGAAGAAGGTACGATTCGCTCAAACTCCGCAAACAAAGGCTCTATCTCGCTCCGGAGGAAATGGAGGATCGTAACCTCTTCCCCCGAGCGCAACTCGTGTTCGACTTCCGCCAGGTACTGTCCGAGCCGGAAGCGGATCTCTTCCAGGACGGGCATCGGGCGATGCTGCTGGACCTCCAGAAGCACCTCATCCGCAAGCGTCAACTGTTCGGCAAGGTCCGACTGGATAGCCCGGTTACGCTCGGTAGACGAGCCTCGTATATCCGAGAGCCCATACAGCGGGTGGACGCCATGAAAAACGATCTCTTCGGCCCGCGCGGTCGCCCCCTCCCGACCGCTGTCGATGTAGTTCTTGGCGGCCTCCCGAAAGCGCCACTCCACCGTCGGGTGGATCGACGTGTATTGCTCTTTGATGACCGCCTGGATTCGATCTTCCCGTTCTTCCAGGCCACGATGGATGGCGACGCCGAATAACGCTGTGATCTCGCGCAACTGGGTGCTGGCGCCCATCGGGTCGAGGTGCGTATGGCTCCGGGTACCGAGTTCGAGGATGCCCACCAGACGATCCTGCGAAAAAAGTGGCGCCAGGACCAATGTGTGATACCCCTGATCGCGCAGGTACTCCTCAAACCCCGTGAGATGCGCCAACTCCTCGAGGCGATCGATTACGATCGGCTCCGTTCGGCCATCGGACGCTCTGGCGTAGAAGGACTGTTGCCAGGTGTCACAGGATGGCGGGACGCCGCGTTTAAGCAGCAGGCTCCGGCCCAATGGATGGATGCTGGTGATCCGGTCGAAGTCTCCCTGTTCGATCAGGATGAGACCGATTTCGATCCCTGGGCAGCGGAGGAGCGAACGAATACGCTGCTGCACGCGATCGATTTTCTCCGGGGTGGCGAGTGCGTCCTTCTGTAGGAGGTCGTGTTTTAATTCAGACAGCAACTGCCCCTCCGTCACTTCGACGGCGGAAAAGATGGCGAATCCGTGGAAAGCGAAGTGCGCCGGCGGCAGCGCCTCGAACCACCGGCCTAGATCAAACCGATGGGCCATCAGTCCGTCGATCGTCTCCCGAGACAATGCCGGGGCCTCTCCGACCACCTTAACAGAGCAAAATTGGGTGTCGAAGTCGAGCTTAAAATAACGGACCAGACCTGTCGCGTCGTCGATGACAGGCGCCATGAGCGGGAAGTCGATTTCGGTCGTGATGCCATAGATGGTGCGCATGATATACGCGTACGCCATCATGATCTTGGCCGTCATCATGCGCTCGAAATCCTCCTGAAACACCCGTTTCAGGTGCCGAAAGAGGTCCAACGATGCAAAGGCCGGCGTCATGTAGAAGCTCTGCAGACCAAACGGCACAATGGCCGCCGCATGCCAGCGGCCGTTGAGGCCGGGCGGGAAAACAGCCGACATCAGGACGTCGACGGTCTCCTGGTGATCAAGCAGGCGGTCGATATCGTCGATGGGCCCGAGCAGCGCGGGTATCTCAGTGGCCGCGTCCGACACCATGCGGGCGATTTGAGCCGCGATGCCCGATTGCTCCTCGGCCTGATGGCGCCAGAACGCCAGCAAGGGTTCGAAACTGAGAACGGTCTGGAAGGGAAAAACCCCGGGATGTTCTGACATACGGCGTGGGCGCTCAGTCGATCGGGACACGGTATCTCGAACGGCAGTCTACTGGAAAGGATTCGCTATAGGTTGTCGGCGCCGTGGTGCCGGTTACACGGCTTCAGATGCCCCTCCTCTTATCCCGGCGGAATCTTGCCTGGTTGCAATAACAGATTACGGGATTTTGCGAGCTGACAGGCGACCCGATTTTTGTTATTTTCTGATCGATCAAATGTATTCAATACTTCACCACTTCATGTTCGCCTTTACTTCACTGGAACAAAAAGCGCTTCCTTCGCACATGCTTCGCACGATCGTAAGCTTTTTCTTAAACGATCTGCGGCATACCTGTCACAAATCTGTGCTAATTCAACGATTTTGAGCGAATTGTCCGCATCAACGGTAAGAAGTCAGGAACGTATTTCAGCATACAAGCTTAGGATTGCCAACGGGTTCACTGGCCGATGTCGTCCCGATTTCTTAAAGACATTTTCTCATTTCGGAATGGGCCAGGGCGCAACTCTTGCGTAGAACGTTGCGTGCTTCAATAGCACGGTTCTTTGCAAAACGACATGGTGGATGGCGCACGGGAATAACGGCGTACCCTCGCCCCCCTTTCTATCCACGGTGTGATTAATACCCTTGATCGCCGGCCGATGCTGGTAGTATCAGGATTCATCGACACATTAACCCGGAAAAATCCGCGGCCCCGCAGTGGGTAAACGAGGAGTTGGATACGGCGGCGCGGGTGCCCGACATACATAGATTGCTTATGCACGCTGACATGAAACGCAAGGTGCTTGGCGCCTCAAACGCGTTTGTTGTGCTCACCCTGATGGCTTCGTTGCTCGCGCTGGTTTTTGGCGTGATCTATGCTTTCAAAATCGGCAACTACATGATTGCCGCGGCCAGCATCGTGACGATGTACCTCATCTTCATGGCGAGCGATGTCGTCTGCCGGCGTTATCTGCGCCCTGAGTAACGTAACTTTTTACTACCCGGTAGACTTCTTCAGCACCGGCGCTCCGTAAAGCGCCGTGATCAAGGCCGGCGCCCCGTAAGGCGTCGCTTAAGGCCCGGCGCTCCGTAAAGCGCCATGATCGCAAGGCCCCGTAAGGCAGCGCGATCTGGCCCGGCGCCCCGTAAGGCGCTGTGATCAGCCCGCCGCAATCGGGCCGCTGAAGAAGTCTACCTTTTTTTATGGACTTTTGGGGGCGCGGTGGGATTCTGTTAGTGGGCCTCTACTCAAAAAACGGAAACAGCCGTTTCAGCTCTTCGCGGGAAGGCTGACTGCCGTATTCGGACATTTCGAAGGCTTCCGCGTACTTAAACGACTGGCCACGCTCCGCACCGTAATAGTCGATCAACAGAGCCCGATATTGATCGGCTACCGAAGCATCACGCTCCTGGAATTTCTCCGCGATGTAGGCGACACGGCCGGCTTCATCCACCGGCACTTCTACATCGTACCCGTCGAGCCAGGCGTTCCACTCTGAAAACTGCGACCGCAGCGCCGCCATACACGCGTACTTCGGTCCGCTTTGGGCATCGATTCCAACGATGATGGTTGGCTCAAAGGGATTCGGCTTCTGAAACCGGTCCGCGTAATACAGGAAGACCGGATTCTTCGTGACCCGTGGTGTCGTGGGGGTGAAGTTGGGGACGGTGACCATGAATGAGGCGTCCTGCACGAGGATCGCCGTGTAGCGGTGGTCCGGGTGATAATCGTTCGAACGCGGGGCGAGTACGATATCCGCCTGCCATTCACGGATAAGGCGGGCGATGGTTTTACGGTTTTCCAGCGTCGGCATCAGCTCTCCGTCGTGGTTGTCCAGCACTTCGGTTTCAATGCCCAGCAGGCGCCCGCATTCTTGCGCCTCGGCCTCCCGCCGGCGCGCGAGCGGCCCACCCGAAATCTCGTGGTGACCAATATCGCCATTGGTCACGGAGACGAACTTCACCTTGTGCCCCTGCTCCACCCACATACGGGCGACGCCGGAAGCCTTGATCTCGCAGTCGTCCGGGTGGGCGCCGAAGGCGATGATGCGCAGTACGCCGTTTTCGTCTTGCGCGGCGGCAAGAGGAACGAACAGGCAACCCAACAGCACACTTACTACAATCGAGGACAATTTCATGGGAATTCCTCCTGGTTAAACAGTTGTCATGGGAATCTAGGGGGAGATCAGGAAAACCGCCACGCCTGGAAAAAAAAGCCCTTGACTCCGGTCAGGAACCGACATCGAGGGCTACTGGCCGAGTAGATTTCTTACCGTGTGGCAAACGCCCAGGTAACCCGCGGGTGCGTCCGCGGCGCCGTCACAGCGTTCATGACATCGAACACGAGTTCGACCCTATCGAGCCGGCCCAGCGTCTTCACGAACACTTTCGTGGTGCTCTGCGGCTCGACGAGCACGAGGTCGGCGTGTTCGTGCAACGAATAGGACGAAGCATTCAGCAGTACAAAAGGGCTGCTGCTGACGTTTTCCACCTCTACTTCCAGAACGGACTCCTCGTCATCGCCATAGCCGAGACTCCGCATCTGGAGAGAGGCCGCCACCAACGGCGTCAGGTGCTGCTCGCGACCGACGAGTATGTCACGGTGAAACACTACCGTTCGACGATCCATCAGGGCCTCCTTGATCGCTTCCGGACTGCGCTCGCGGGCCATAACCAGCGTGATCGGGCGGTGGCTGTGGGGAACGTTGTAGTCCCAGTCGATGAGCCCGTGGATATCCGACGTTCCCATGATGGTGAGGTTGTTGTCCAGGGCGATTTGCAGGGCTTCGTCGGAAAACGTGTGTTCGTTTACGACTTCGATGCCATGCAGCAACCCTTCACTCAGAAACTGGCGGTGGAGGCCATCCAGGCGCGCCACGCCGTCGGCGCGTTGTGCAACCCAGTTGGGATGATTCCAGAAGACAAAGGCGCCCTGCCGGTTCGCCTCCCGAAAAACGGTGAGCGGATCGTCCGTCAACAGCTTATTAGCGTCGGTAATAAAGATGGCATTCGTGTGTCCAGGCGGCATCTCACGCGTGATTTCCGAGCCGTGAATGAGTATGAGGTTGCTGTTCTCGGCCGCCTCTTGCGCAATTACGAGCGATCGATTCCGATCGGGATGAGGGATGTCCTCCTGGTGGGGCTGGTATTCCAGATGCTCGGTCAGCGAGATGGCGTCGAGTTCGTCTCGGAGGGCCTCCTCAACCCGGATGTCCGGCCAGACCCTGCCGTCGGAGAATACCGTATGCTGGTGGAAGTCGGTCTTAAGGGTCTGGTACCCCGGCACGTTCGGAAATACGAGAGCGCGCCCGTGCTGGCCGGCGGCCGGCAACGACAGGGCGATCCCGAGGGCGAGTGAAATAACAAGCGCTTTCATGAGACAATGGATGGATGAATAGGGTGGGACTCCCGGCAAGCCTATGCCCACCGGATCACCAAACGATAAACGAAAGAGGCGCGCCCAACCCGACGCGCCTCTTCGTGACTGACGTTGTGCATCGTCCGAGGACGGACACGATACATCGTGTCCCTACGGTTCGTGATGGCGACATCCCTGAACCTGTAACCTGGAACCCCTACAACTCCCAGCCCTTCCGGTATTCCCGGTGCAGGTACTGGTCGGCGTCGGGCGCGTTCGTGAACTTGCCATTCGCCGCGTCCCAGAAGAGCTTGCGACCGTAGCCGGCGCGCAGCGCCACCACGCCCAACAGCATGGTCTCGGTGAGCGGACCGCTGTACGAGAACGGACAATTCGCCTCGCCGATGCCCATACACGCATTGGCCCAGTTCATCTCGTGGCTGACCGCGATGCGCGGCAACGTCTGCGGGATGCTCATGACATCCATCGCCGGACCCTTTGTGAAGATGCGCGGATTATGACCGTACGTGTCGTACACGATGACGCCTTTGTCGCCGATCAGCATGGCGCCGCCGCCCGGGTTGACTTCCGCGTCGGCCGGCATCTCCGGTGGCCGGCGCGGCAGCAGTCCGCCGTCATACCAGGTCATCTTGACCGGCGTGCGCCCGCCACGAGCGAATTCGTAATGGACAAGGGTCGAAAGCGGATACGACGCCTTATCCTCCCCGCCCCAGGGCGAGCCGGCGGCCTCCACCGATGTCGGCGCATCGAGGTCGAGCGCCCAGTACGCGTGGTCAATCAGGTGGGCGCCCATGTCGCCCAGGGCGCCCGTGCCCCAGTCGGCCCAGCCGCGCCATGAGAAGGGCGTGTAGGCCGGATGGTATGGTACCGCGGGCGCCGGCCCGAGAAACAGGTCCCAGGCGAGCGTCTTAGGCGCCGATTCGCCCTTCTCCGGGCGAGCCATGCCCTGCGGCCAGATCGGTCGATTCGTCCAGACATGGACTTCGCTTACGGTGCCGATGGCGCCGGCCCAGATCCATTCCAGCATTTTCCGACCGTCGTCGTGCGAGTGCCCCTGGTTGCCCATCTGGGTTACGACGCCGGTCTCGGCCGCTACCTGGCGGAGCACCCGTGCTTCATGGACGGTGTACGTGAGGGGTTTCTGGACGTACACGTGTTTGCCCATTTTCATGGCCATGACGGCCGCCGGCGCATGGGTGTGGTCCGGCGTGGCGATGACGACGCCCTCGATGTCCTTCTGCTTATCGAGCATCTCGCGGAAGTCCTTGTACCGCTTTGCTTTGTCGTAGGCGGCCTTGAGCGCGACGCGATCCTCGCGCGGCTTGCCTTCCCGGTCGACGAACGAGGCCTCGACGCTCCTGTCATCCACATCGCAGATGGCGACGATATTCTGGCTGACCAGGTTGTTCATGTTGGACGCCCCCATCCCGCCGGCGCCGATAGACGCCACGTTGAGCATATCGGATGGGGCCAGGAAACCGGGGCCGCCGAGAACATGCCGGGGGACAATCAGGGCGCCAAACGCCGCTGCGGCGCTTTGCCCCATAAAGGTGCGTCGATTGATACCAGTGTGCTTCATGACCGTTCGGTTGTGCATAAACGTGATAGCCGGTATAGACACCAGCCGGAATCCTCTTCCGTCTAGCTTAGCCCTTTTTGCGGCGAATATCAATATGCCGCTTCCTCATCAAGTGGGTAGGTACCGGCCTCACCCGGCGCCGGCCAGTTCACGCCCCCCCCACCCGGCACCGACTGGTCAAAGTGCACCAGCGACCCGGTCATCAGTCCCGATTCGGCCGACGCCATCCACGCGATGGCGCGCGCCGCCTCCTCGGGCTGGATGAGCCGGCCAAAAGGCAACCGCTCAGAGGCTTGCTCGCGCCAGTCGTCCCCTCGTTGATCCACCTCACGCTGGATCACGTCCTCGACCGGCGTATCCGTCCACCCCAGCAACAGCGCATTCACGCGGATGCGATGGCGCATCACCGCGTACGCCACATTTTTCGTAAACACCGACAGCGCTCCCTTCGAAGCCGCGTACGGGCATAACGTGGGCAATCCGCCCGTGGACACCACGCTCGAGACGTTGACGATGGCCCCTTCGATCCGCTGTTCGACCATCCGGTTCACGCAGGCCTGCGTAAGGATAAACGGTGCGCGCACATTGACGGCCATCAGCCGATCCCACAACGCCACTGACGTATCGTAGATGCTGCCGCGCGTCGACAGCCCCGCGGCATTCACGAGGACGTGCACGGCGCCGAACCGGTCGTACGCGACCTCGACGATGCGTCGACACGCCTCGACGCTTTCGAGGTCGCCATCGACAAAAAGGGTAGGGCATCCGCCGGCGTTCAGCGTCCGGGCCACCAGCGCACCACGCTCCGCCTGCCGATCCGTCACAAGCAGCCCCGACGCGCCACGCGCCGCAAATACACGGGCGACCGCTTCGCCGACACCACTCGCCGCCCCGGTTACCAGAGCTACTTTTCCTTCAAAATCTGTCAGATGCATCGTCGTCACCGAGTGGTATGTGTTTTCGATCACGGCGTGAATATAGATCCCGACTCTCTGGCTTGCGAGCTGACTGGCACGACCGATATCTGTGAAATACCACCCGGACGGAACCGGGGCTCGCGGCGGGGTGTCCTCAAAGAGAAACCGCGTACGTACACGATCCGACACACACCTCGTCGTTTACGCACGCCCCGTTTTGCGCCCCCCTCCCCCTACGATGGCCTGGAAATGCCTGTTCGTGCGAGCGATCGGCCCAGGTACTATCACCGAAGGGTTCGTGGGTCGCTTTTTGCTAAAGGCACCTCACCCCCCGGCCGTCTTTCCTCTGGGCAGTATCTATGCCCGCGCCTCCGGCCAAGCGCCGCGCGCTGTGTATCCTCTTTTTTGATCTACGACTATGTACGAGCAGACGACTCGATCCGCACGTCCGGTGCGGCCCACGGCCATCGCCTTGCGCTTCGCCCTGGGGGCCCTGCTACTCCTGATGCTCACTGGCCTGGCCGACGATCCGAATCGCACCTCCCGATACCCGGATGATTACCTCCGCTGGAGTAACCCCGCCACCTGGCAGCGTCTCGGCGTACCCGTTCCCGGACCAGGCGCCGTCGTGACGATACCGGAAGGCGCCCACGTCGTGGTCGACCAAGACGTCACAGGCCTCGAGGGGCTCTTTGTCGAGGGCGGTCTATACTTCGACGACCGGGACCTTACCTTCAGCGCCGACTATGTCATCGTGCGTGGTCTATTCCAGATCGGGACCGAGGAGCGGCCGTACACGCACCAGGCCATGATCACACTTACGGCCAACTACACCGACCAAGACACCAGCATCGCATCCTGCGGCACCAAGGTCATTTGCGCCCTGGGCGGCAAACTCGACTGGCACGGCACCGCGACTTCGTCCACCTGGACGCGCCTGGCCGACGGTTCGACCGCTCAAGCCGGCGCGACCGCCATCACCCTCGAAGCTCCCGTCACCTGGGCGCCCGGGGATGAAATCGTCATCGTCAGTACCGACTTCGACCCCAACCAGGCCGAACGCCGCACCATCACCACCATCTCCCCGGATGGCCGCACCGTATCGCTCGATGCGCCGCTCACCTATTTGCACTGGGGCGAGATCATGGAATACGCCGGCCGGCCGGTGGACCAGCGCGCCGAGGTGATGCATCTCACCCGAAATATTCTCATCCAGGGGGACGCCGCCTCCGACGCCAACGGCTTCGGCGGTCATGTGATGATCGTCGCGAAACACCACGAGGAGATGATGGCCCACGCCGGCCACGACCACGAAGATATGTGGCTCAGCATGTGGGAAGACCCGAAATACGCGAACGACTCGGCTTCAATGAGCCAGATATCGGGCGTCGCCTTTTATCGCATGGGGCAGACGGGCCGCATGGCGCGGTATCCCGTCCATTTCCACCTTATGGGTCATGCCGACGGTGCGTACGTCAAGAACAGCGCCGTGTACGACAGCTTCCAGCGGTGCTACACCATCCACGGGACGTTTAATGTCCTCCTCGAGGGCAACGTCGGCTACAACGCCATCGGACACTGCTACTTCCTGGAGAACTTCGTCGAACGCGACAACAGGCTCATCCGCAATATCGGCGCCGTCGTCCGCACGTTCCCGGACCCGAGCCAGGAGTTGATCGAAAGCGACGAAAACCCGTCTGTTTTCTGGATCTCCTTCCCCACGAACACCCTCATCGGCAACGTGGCGGCCGGGGCCGAGGGCTATGGGATCTGGATCGACCTGCGCGACACCGGAGGCAGCGCCCACAATGAGAATGCGCATGCGCCTATGGGCGAAATGCGCGACAACGTAGTGCACTCGACCGTGCTCGGCAGCCGGCGCGGACTGTACGCCAACGGCGACCCCGAACGGCACGGCGGCGCCGGATTTATGTACGAGGGCGGCACCGGGCCGATCGAGAACCTCAATGCCTATAAGAACATGGTAAACTTCTGGGCGGACGAAAGCTCGGATTTTGAACTGGTCAACTCGACCTTCTCCGACGCCCACTTCCATATCTGGCAGCGCAGGGACGGAAGCCTGAACTCGCTCTTTGTCGCGCACACCGACAATATCGGCACGCCGAAAACGCACGACGAACTTCTCGCCGGCCGGACGATCCCGCCGTACATGACCGGGAAAGACCGGCAGATTTCGGCCATTATGGGCTTTTACAGCAAGAGTTTTTCGATCAACAACACGTTCGTCGGCTTTAAGTCAGACACGATGTTCGAACGCGGCGTCGCCAGCGTGGGCGGTCTCAGCTTCGACGCACCCATCTTTTTCGAGGGTTCGACGATGATCGATTCCGACCCGTTCGTCCCCACGCCCGTCAAGGCCGAACGTCGCCGCCGGAACGCCGGCGCGGCCGCGGCGCGCACCGAAACCACTCGAGGCGTCGTCATCATTGATTCGGACGGCACGCTCACCGGCGATGGCGCCTACCGTGAGGTGCGCGTTGGCCCTCAAATTCTGACCGACGCAACGGCCGGCTGCCGACAGATCGACACGAAGTTCAACACCCCGGTCGTCTCCTGCGAGACGCGCTCCCTCCGCTTCTCGGCCTTCGAGGGCAACGAGGTCGTGGTGAACGGAACCGCCTACGCGTCAAGCGACACCGAAGCGCTGTTCCTACCGGCCGGC
>JAWXAX010000294.1 GCA_034439735.1 Rhodothermales bacterium
ACCTCGACCGCCGTCAGTTTCTCAAGCTTTCCGCCGGCGCCATCGCCCTCCCCTCCATCATCCCCGCCTCGGCCCTGGGGCGCGCCGGCCGGCCGGCGCCAAGCGACCGCATCACGATGGCCCTCATCGGCTGCGGCAACCAGGGGATGAACGACATCGTCCCGTTCCTGGCCGACGAGCGGGTGCAGGTGACGGCGGTGTGCGATGTGAACCGCCAGAGCGCCGGCTACTGGGACGGGCGCGTCGGCGGGCGCGAGCCGGCGCAGCAATACGTCAACTGGCACTACGGGAATGCGGCTGACTCTGGCACCAACTCCGGGAGTTATGCCGGCTGCGACGCTTACGAGGACTTCCGCGAGGTGCTCAACCGGCCAGACATCGACACGGTGCTGCTCGCGCTTCCGGACCACTGGCACGCGATCCCCGTCGTGATGGCGGCAAAGGCCGGAAAAGACATCTACGGCGAGAAGCCCCTCAGCCTCACCATCCACGAGGGCCGCGTCATGAGCGACGCCGTCCGCACCAACAACCGCATCTTCCAGACCGGCAGCCAGCAGCGGTCCGACTTCCGCTTCCGCCGGGCCTGCGAGCTCGTTCGTAGCGGCCGGATCGGGGACCTGCACACCGTCCGCGTCGGGCAGCCGTCGGGCACGCCGGACTTCGGCCGGAGCGGCCACCGCAAGGCGCCCGAGGCGGTGCCGGCCGGGTTTAACTACGACCTATGGCTCGGGCCGGCGCCCGAAGCGCCCTACAGCCCCGCCCGCTGCCACGTCAACTTCCGCTGGATCTTCGACTACTCTGGCGGCCAGGTCACCGACTGGGGCGGCCACCATCCGGACATCGCCCAGTGGGGCATGAACACCGAACACACCGGCCCTGTGATGATCCGCAACGCCCGCGCGGTCTACTCCACCGAAGCGCCCTGGAATACCGCCGTCAACTACTACTTCGAGTGCGTCTACGAAAACGGGGTGCAGCTTATCGTGTCGGACGAAAACCAGATGGGCGTCCGCTTTCAAGGGTCGGAGGGCTGGATCTGGGTAACACGCGGCAACTGGAATGCCTCGGACCCGCGCCTGCTGGAGTCCGCCATCCTCCCCACCGACGTCCGGCTGTACAACAGCCCCAACCATTCGCGCAACTTCATCGACTGCGTGCTCTCCCGCGAGCACACCGTCGCGCCCATCGAGACGGCGCACCGGTCCATCACGATCGCCCATCTGGGCAACATCGCCATGAAGCTCGGGCGCGACCTCGCGTGGGACCCCGCGGCCGAGCGGTTCAAGGACGACCGCGAGGCCAACGCGCTGTTATCGCGTCCGTACCGCGCGCCCTGGAAGCTGGAGGGCTGACGGCAGCGCGGAGACCGTGTCGCAGTTGCCTTCGGAGGGGAAGCAGGTGATGAGCCCGGTGACGAACCGCAAGATGAGCGACGCGTCAAGCGCCGAGAGGTCCGTGTTGCCGGACACATCGGCCGCTGTTGATGCGGTGCCGGTGAGAAGTGATATGCCCACCGCGTGCGCCAGGACCAGCGCGGCGTCCTGTGCGGAGACCGACCCGTTGCCCGAGGCATCGCCGGCGATGAAGGGCGACAGCGAGTCGATGCTCAGCGAAGCCTCGGTGATGCTCGTCGCGTCGTTCACTGTAGTCCCATGCCCGACGATCCGGACGTATCGGGCGCGGATGTCCGGGAAATCGTAGTACTCCAGCGTCTTGCGCAGCCCACTGCTGAGCGCGTCTTCCAGGAGCGCCGTCCAGTTCTCGCCATCGACGGACGCCAGCAGATCGAAGACGGCCTGCCGGCTCTCGCCCTTGTGCCAGGCGATGCCTACACTCGAGAGCGTCGCCTCGTCCGAGAGGGCGTATTGGATCCAGACCCCGTCTCCGGTCGCGGCCCAGCGTGTGGCGAGGTCGCCGTCGAGGGTGTTCTGCGGCACCGCGGCCTCCCGGAAGGCGCTGGCGGTCACCTCGGAAACGAACACCTCGTGTTCTTCCTCGCTCGAAACCGAGACGAACACCTCGGCGGAGACGGTCGATGCGCCGGCGTTGTCCCGCGCGACGGCCGTCAGGGTGTACGCACCCTCCGGCACCTCTTCCCAGGTGAACGCATACGGCGGGATGAGCACATCCGCCACTTCCACCCCATCCACCCAGAATGAAACGCCCTGCACGATGCCGTCCGCGTCGCTCGCGCCGGCCTCCAGCCGGATGTCGCTCCCCACAGGGTAGTTGGTCCCATTGGCCGGACTCGTCAGGGCCACGGAGGGGCGTTCGTTCACGGGATCCCCACCGCCGCCGCCGAGTGTGCCCTCGTACCGCATTTTGGCGGGGATATCGTTCAGATCAGAGCCCGACACATCCGGTCCTATCGCGGGCCAGGGCAGGTTCGTCGGCCAGAAGTCGGGCGCGGCATCGAGATAGAGCGACGCCGGCAGGTCCGCCGACGCCGAAAGGGTATTCCAGACCGGCGCGCCATCGACGATGTTGCCCTCCTCATAGGTATCCACGATCTCCCCATCCTGCTCGATGCCGGCGCCGCGGAGCACATGGTTGGCGATCACGTTCTGCCGATTCGATCGGTCGTAGATCGAGAGTCCCGCCCCCCCGCTCGTTTTGCCCTGGATGCGGTTGCGGAAGAACGTGTTTTCCGGGCCGGCCTGCCCCCAGAAGTCGGCCACGCCGCCCCACCAGAAGAGGTTGCCCTCGTACAGGTTGTGGTTGGGATAATGACCGTGGAGGCTGACGTCCACCAACTCGACGAGGTCGACGTTGTAGTTGTAGCTGATGATCGAGTGGTTCACCCCCGTCTGCACCAGGATGTGATGGCGCAGGTTCTCGAAGATGTTGTTCGTCACCAGGATGCGGGTGGATAGTTGCTCCAGGTCCACCCCGTACCCATGTCCGCCCGTACCGTAGTTCTGGGCGTGGTGGATGTAGTTGCCTTCGATGACAACATCCCGGACGCGATACAGCTGGATGTGAAACTTGACGGCGTTGTAGGATTCCACATCCCGGACGAAGCCGTTGTAGACGCTTCGAAACTCGAGGTTATTGGACTCCCCGTAGGCTTTCCGCTCGATGGCCAACGCCTCGACGCCCACGTTTTTCACCGGGTGCATCTTCATCACCGACGGTCCGTTCGCCACGCTCAGCCCGAGCGAAAGCGGCATATCCACCGTCACCGAATTCCCCGAGATAGCCATGATCTTCACGATCTGCCCCCACGACCGCTTGCCCCAGTCGGCCTCCCATTCCGGCAGATCCTGGCTTACTTCGATCAGATCGCCCACGGAAAGGGTGCCGGCGCTGGCGAGGGCCAGCGTGACGCCGTTGGCCGGCACGTTGGCTATCACGGCGATCGGGGCCTCCTGCCAGCCGATGAAGCGGATTTCGTGGCCCCCCGCCCCGTCGATGACGAGCCGGGTGAGATCCGGGCCGGCGCCGCGGAGGATGACGTTGTCCTCTTTTATATCCACCGCACTGAGCAACGTGTACGTGCCCGGGGGGAAATAGAAGATGGTAGGCGAGCCGGCGTTGTTCGCCACCTCCTGCAGGAGGGGCGCGGCGTCTGCCACGGCCGGCGTGATGCCGAGTGTGGTGACATCGACGGTGGTCCAGCCACCTGGATCGTCCCACACGATAGGGCTCCAGCCCTGGGCGGGAAAGCGGTCGGCCGGCAGTTCTCCGGTGGATTGCGCCACCCCCCGACAGCCGATCATCGACCAGATACCCAGAAACAGGCCGATAGCTATGGAGATACGACGGATGGGCGGGTGCTGACGCGCGGGGAGAAAGCCTACCTTCATCGATGTGTACGTTCGTGGGACAAGCAGGGGGCTTTTCCTTACGATCATCCGGCGTTTGACAAATCGTATGCCAGATAGAGGACCCCGCCAATTATCCTCCTTTCAGAGGGAAACGTCGAGTTAAGAAGATTCCGATAAACGCCGATACCCATTCTGGAGTCCATCGCGAGCTCCCACCGGTCCCCGACGCCTTGGTCACCCCACAACCTGACCGCGTCTTCCCCGCTCCACCGTCTTCAGGTACCCCCATGCGCCAGATCCGTCTTTGGATGGTCGTGTCGATGCTGTTTGTTTCAGCCGGCTGCAACGTCTTCGAACCGTTTTATTCCGAAGGAGCCAGCGACGACCCCGAGGTATTGCTGGACGACGCCCGCTACGCCCTCCAGAACGGAGATCCCGACAAGGCGGTGACGTTCCTCGAAAAAGCCTACGAAATAGACTCGACGAATACGGAAGTCCGCGTCGAACTCGCCTCGGCCCTGTTCCAGGCGAACGGCATCGACCTCCTGATGATGAAGGATCTGGCCGAGTTTATCACGGAACAGAGCGACGACACCGGCGCGTTCGCCGGCAAACATCCCGTCGACCCGCTCGTGTGCTCGTTTGTTGGATCGTCGGCGGATTACCAGGCGCTGCAGTTCGATACCGAACCCGCCTATCTCACCATCATCGAACATGGCGCGGTGATCGACCGCGTCGCGGCGCTCATCGAGGGCATCGCCGACACCGGGGAAGACTTGGGCGCCAACGCCCAGGCCAACCGGCAGATGACCCGCGCCATCGCCAACCTGTCGGTGGCGATAAAGCTGATCACCCGTGCGGCGGAGCAGGCCGGCGGGGGTATCTATCCCCTCAGAAATGGCATCGGATACTGCGCGCCGGACCAGCTGACGCTTCAGGCGCTTCAAGCCACCATCATCTGCGACGCCGTGCCCTATCTCAATCGCGCCGTCCAGGCCCTGGGCGCACGCCAGGCCATCCTGTCATCGGACGACACCGAGTTCGTTGAGCTGGTACAGGACGTCCGGGACGACCTCACGGCGTCCATCACCGCCACCTGCGGGATCGATGTACGCATCACCGGCTGAGGCCGGCGCCATTCGACCCCTTCTCACCATTCGCCAGACCGGTTTCCCCCATGCTCCGTCGTCCCCTCCTCGCCCTCTTCCTCCTGCTCGCGCTGACGGCCCCGGCCCGGGCCCAGTTCGTCCCTCAGCATAACCGCTCGTTCGTGGCCTCGCCCCAGGCCCTCGGCATGGGCGACGCCGTCGTCGCGCTGCCGATGCAGCAATCCTCGTTCTTCTACAATCCCGCCCACGTGGCGCACGCCCGGTTCCACCTGACTCTCGTTGGCGCCCGCATCGCGGTGAGTGACAACCTGTTCGACCAGGTGGCTTTTTTCCAGGACGAGCTCCGGCCGGCGCTGGATACAGGCATCGAAAACCTGCCCGCCGACGAACTGGAGACCCTGTATCGGGAGACCCTCGCCATTGGCCGGCAATCGACCTTTCTACAGACCGATCTGCTCGCGCCCTCGTTCGCGATGCACCTGGGGCCGATCGGCTTCGGCCTGGGCGCTTTCGGCAGCAGCCACATCCGCTACAGCCTGCCCGACGCCGGTGGCGGCCTGCCGCTGATCAACCTCGAAGGCATAGCCGATGCCATGGTAGTGGGGAGCGTCGGAATGGACCTGTCTTCGTTCGGCGCCAAGGGGTTTTCGGCCGGCCTCAACGGCAAGTATACCCGCCGCTATGTCACGTTCAAGAGCCGGCCGTTGGACGTCTTCTCAGAAAGCGAGGCCTTCGCCCTGCTATCGGGGAGCCGCGTCGGCGTAGACCTCGGCGTGCTTTACCAGCGGCCGGCGCCGGGGCCTCTGCCCGGCACGGTCAACATTGGCCTGACGATGTTCGACATCCTGGGCAGCGATTTCGCCTACGCCTACGACCGCACCCTCCAGGGTGTCGCGAACGCCGTTGAGGTCGCGAACGACGTGGCCCGGGCGGAGGAGGACTTCGCGATCGCGCCGTCCTTCCGGCTCGGCGTGGCGTACGCCCTTCCCAAGCTGCCGGGTGGGTTGCTCGACGAGGCCGGCGTGGCGCTCGATTATGTCGGGTATAGCGAAGCCGCCGTCGACCAGGCTTTTCTGGCGCACATCCGCCTCGGGGTGCAGGCGCGGGTCAAAATCCTCTCGGTCCGCGCCGGCCTCAACCAGGGCTATCCCACCGTCGGCGGCGGGCTTTCGCTCGGCGTGATCGATTTCGACTACGCCTATTACGGGGCCGAGGGCGGACGGTATCCTGGCCAGCTGGCTTCCTGGCACCACTCGGGCCAGATCCGAATCGGATTGTAGCTAGCGCGCGGAAATACCCTGAGGAATCTGGTATCGCGGTCGACTACGTCAGGTCGGCGGGCCCGTTGATCGAGCAGAACGTCCTCTCACGACCTCCCATCGGCGTACAGGTGCATGAGCCGTTTTGATCGTTGCGCGCCGGCTTGAACCAGGGTATCTCCGTCGGGCGCGGGCGTCGCGTTCGGATTCATCCGGGATGCTTGCGTGGGTTTCGTGCTTCAGCTCGTCGCGGCAGCGGTTTCCGCCTCGTCCTTTTTCTTCCGGTACATCTCGTTGTAGAGTACGCGGGATCGATTGACGACGGCGCGCGCCTTGTCCGGACCGAGGAAGTTATCGACGCGGACCTCCTTGTCCTCGAGCTTCTTGTAGTCCTGGAAGAAGCGCTTCAGTTCGCGTAGCGTGTGGTCCGGCAGCTCCCAGATATGGTAGAAGCCGTTAAAGGCCGGGTCGTCCACATGGATGCAGATGATCTTCTCATCGCTCTGCCCCTGATCCACCATCTCCATTAGCCCGATGGGACGCGCCCTGAGGATACTCAGCGGCGCCACCTGCTCCTGCATGAGCACCAGTACGTCGAGCGGGTCGTCGTCGTCGCCAAGGGTCTGGGGGATGAAGCCGTAGTTGGCCGGGTAGATCACCGATGAATACAAGACACGGTCGACCCGGATGAGGCCGGTCTGCTTGTCGAGTTCATATTTGATCTTGCTTCCTTTCGGAATTTCGATTACCGCCTGAAAAATCTCCGGGGCTTCGTCGCCGATGGGCACATCGTGCCACGCATGCGCTGTACGATACATGAGCGTTTGCTCTTAAGGCTTGCTACTCGTGATGGGCTGTTTGCTTTTAACTCCTCACGCCGGCCCCGTTCCACCGACAGTCAGGTATTGAACACTAAAATAAGATGCGTCGTCGGTCCAGACACGTTGCTGCGCGAAGCCGGCCTGGGCGGCGAGGCGCGCGAATTGCGCCGGCGTGTATTTGTAGGAGTTCTCTGTATGGATCGTCTCGCAGCGGTCGAAATCAACCTGGCGCCCCGAAATCGTCACCGACTGCGCCTCCTGGCTGACGAGGTGCATCTCGATCCGGCCTTCGTCCCGGTTGTACACCGCGCGGTGGTGGAAGCGGTCGGGGTCGAAATCCGCCCCGAGTTCGCAGTTGATTCGATAGAGCATATTTTTGTTAAACGCGGCCGTGACGCCCCGCGCATCGTCATAGGCGGCCTCCAGGACGTGGATGTCTTTCTGGAGATCGACCCCGATGAGCAGCCCTCCGCCGGGACCGCAGACCCTGGCGGCACGCTTCAGGAAGGCGACGGCGCCGGCCGGCTCGAAGTTGCCGATGGTCGAGCCCGGGAAATACACCACACGCCGGCGTGGCGGCGGCTGGATATCCGGCAGGGTGAACGGGCGGGTGTAATCCGCACTGACGGGTTCGATGCGCAGGTCCGCGTAGTCGTCCGCGAGGGCGGCCGCCACCTCCTGCAGGAAATCACCCGAGATATCGATCGGCACATAGCCGGCGGGTTCGACAAGGCGGTCGAGCAGAATACGCGTCTTGAGGCTGCTGCCGCTCCCGTATTCGATCAGCAGGCACCGGGGCCCGAGCAGGGCGACGATCTCGTCGATGTACCTCTGCATGATGGCCACCTCGGTGCGGGTGGGGTAATATTCCTTCAGCTCGCAGATCGCCTCGAACAGCTGCGAACCCGTTTCGTCGTAGAAGTACTTGGCCGGCAACGTCTTCTGAGGCCGTTCGAGACCTTCGAGGACGTCGGACAAAAACGCATCGCGCGCATCGTCCACGAGGGTGGAAGCGTCTGGATTCGATGGAAAGACGAGGTTGAATTTGGACATGTCTCCGGGGGTTTCCTGATTAGAGGATGGGGCCGTTACTGCGCGAGGCGAATGCCGCTGAACTGCCATCGGGCATCGGGCGAGAAGAAGTTGCGATACGTCGGCCGGGCGTGGGTATAGGACGTTGCGCATGAAGCGCCGCGCAAGACGAACTGGTTACACATGAACTTGCCATTATACTCCCCCAGCGCGCCGGCGGCAGGGGCATAACCGGGGTACGGGGAATACGCGCTGCGCGTCCATTGCCATACGTCGCCATACAGTTGACGGACAGGGCCTTCGCCGGCGCCGCTGTCGCGGACCGGTCGGTAGTAGCCTTCTTCGACAAACGGCCCCTCGATCGGCTGCCGGACGGCCGCGATCTCCCATTCCTGTTCGATAGGCAGCCGGGCGCCGGCCCATCGGGCAAAGGCGTCCGCCTCGTAATAACTGACGTGGGTCACCGGCTCATCGAGGTCGATCGGCCGCAGTCCGGAGAGGGTGAAGTGAAGCCAGACGCCATCCCGGCGTTCCCAGTACAGGGGCGCCTCCCAGCCGGCCTCGGCGCATGTCGCCCAACCGGCCGAGAGCCACAGTTCGGGCCGTCCGTAGCCGCTATCCTCCATAAAGGCAAGATATTCGCCGTTGGTCGTCAGACGTGTGGCGAGGGCAAACGGCTCCGCGAAGTGGCGATGCCGGGGGCCCTCGTTATCGTAGTGAAAGCCGGCGCCGGTGTGCCCGATCTCGTAGAGCCCCTCCTCAAATGGAGCCCACGTCAGTGCCTGATTGGCCGGCTCGGGCGAAGGGCGATACGGCAGGTATTCCGGATACAACGGATTGATCGAAAAGACGTGTTTGAGATCGGTCAGCATCAACTCCTGATGCTGTTGCTCGTGATGGAAGCCCACCTCGAGCAGCGGCCAGATCTCCTGGAGCAGCGCCGGGCCGGCGGACTCGATCAGGCGGACCGTGTGCTCGTCCACATGCGCCCGATACTGGTAGACCTCGTCCACCGTCGGGCGGGAGAGCAGGCCGCGCTGCATCCGGCAGTGCCGTTCGCCGGCCTGCACGTAGTAGGAATTAAACAGAAAGGCATACGCCGGGTTGAGCGGGACGTAGCCGGCAAGGTGGGGCCGGAGCACAAACGTCTCGAAAAACCAGCTCGTGTGGGCCAGATGCCATTTGGTGGGGCTGACGTCCGTCATAGACTGGACGACGTAGTCCTCGGGCACCAGCGGCCGGCAGAGAAACGCCGTGAAGCCGCGTACGGTGAGGAAGCGTTCGACGATCGATTCGGGCCGCTCGCCATCCACAAAGGGATAAACGAGCCGGGCCGACGGCGTATCGAATAGTGTATCTATGAGCAAGGCCATGGGCGATGGGGGTCTGAAGTAAGTGAACGAACGATAGATAGGATGTGTGTTTCGGGCTCGGGGTTCCGTCTTCCGTCAATTGTACCGTCTACCCGTTACTCCGAACGCGGAATCCCGACCATGGCATCGGGGGTGCATTCGCGCCGGCTGCAGGGAGGGACGAAGTTCAATCGGGTGGATGCCAGCGAAAGAAACATGAGGGTCAGAAAGGGTTTCAAGATAGCGACCAAAACGCCCCCACCCCGCTCGCATGCGCCTGCTCGAACCTGCTATCAAGACCGTCTGGACGATCAAATTCGCCATCGTCTCGGCGTGTCTCTTCACCGTCGTGCTCGGATATGAGCTGTACGGTTATATCGGGGGATCGAGCGGCCTACCGCTGCCCACCGGCGCCCTCTCGGCCGCCGCGTTCGTGGCCGGCTTGCTGGTTACCCTGGCCATTCCGCGTCTGCGGTATCGGTACTGGCGATTCGACCTCCGCCCGGAGGAGTTGTATCTCGAGCGAGGCATCTTCAATCGCATCCGCACCGTCGTGCCGTTGCGTCGCATCCAGCACCTCGACGTGTCGCAGAACATCCTGGAGCGGGAGTTCGAGTTGAGCAAACTCATCGTCCACACCGCCGGCAGCCGGAGCAGCGACGTGGTGCTCCCCGGCTTACGCATGGAGGAGGCCGAGCGCCTGAGGGACGACGTCAAGCGCTACATCCTGGACGATGCGGTATGACGACCGATCCGGCGGACATGCGCGACACGCAGATGCTGCACCCGATGACGCTCGTACAGCGGTTTCTGGTCAGCCTGCCGGCCTTCGTAATCTTGTTGCTGCCCGTCATCCGCTCGGGCGGTTCGGCGGAGATCGTCCCGATACTCGCCGTCGTCTTGTACAGCGTGCTCGCGTTGCCGCTCATCTTCCTTCGCTACTTTCGGTTTCGGTACCAGATCACCGAGCGCGAGGTGCTGATCCACAGCGGGGTACTGACCCGGCAGCACCGCAGCATCCCGCTGGAGCGGATCCAGAATATTGAAATCGAGCAATCGCTACTGCCGCGACTGTTTGGGACGGCGAAGGTAAAGATCGAGACCGCCGGCAGTGCACAGACCGAAGGCGTGCTCGAATACGTATCGCTGGCCACGGCCCGAGACATCCGCGAGATCGTCCGCACCTACCAGCTCCAGCAATCGGAGCGCCTCGACACCTCCGCCGCATCGGGTACCGCAGCGGATCCGGCAACGGATACCCAGCCGGGTGCGGCGTCCAGGGCGGACACGCAGGCGGAGGCTACGCGCGAAGTGTTGCTGGACCTGCCCCTGTACCGCGTCCTGCTCGTGGGCATGCTCCGGTTTTCGCTCCTCTACATCGCGCTCATCTTCTCCGCTCTCCAGCAACTCAATCCGGATCCCGACGAAATCGAACTCTGGTTGACGCGGGGCTTCCTGCAACCTATTGCGGAGTTTGCGACCGCTTCGCCCTGGTTGTTGACGACAATCGCCATCGGCATCGCGATCCTTCTGTCCTGGGTCACGGGCATCCTGGTGAGCTTCAACAAATACTACAACTTCATGTTGTGGCTGGAGGGCAACAAGCTCCATAAGCGGAGCGGTCTGCTCACGCTGTCCGAAGGCACCATCCCCCTGAAACGCGTGCAGGCGCTGCTTTTCCGTGCGAATGCGTTGATGCGCCATTTTCGGTGGTATGCGCTGCAGCTCCAGACGATGGGGCTGGAATCCGCCCAGAAGGGCGAGCAGCTCGCGGCGCCGTTGGCGCGGTTGTCCGAAGCCCAGGCCATCGGCCGGCGCATCTACCCGTTCGAGATGCCGGCGGCGTTCCACCCCGTCTCGCGCCTCACCATCCGACGCGCGATCGTCCGATACACCGTTCTACTGGCGCTTGCGATGGCCGCCCTGGCGTACTGGGCCGGCGTCGCCGTGGCGTGGCTGCTGCTGCTCCTGCCCCTGATCGTCGTGTATGCGATCATGCGGTACCGCAATATGGGATACGCCTTCGACGACACCACCCTCTTCGTCCGCAAGGGCGTATTCATTTACACCGTGTGGGTCATCCCTATCGCCCGCTTCCAGGTGCTTTACACCTCTTCCTCGTTTTTCCAGCGTCGACTCGGACTGCAGACCGTTTACGCGGACACCGCCGGCGCGGGCAATGTCACCTCCGCGGAGATCTTCGATCTACCGGCGGACGAGGCGGGCCGCGTGGTCGATGCCCTCTATGCACGTTTCAAAGCCCCGTTTACCTCGGCGTCCGACGATCATCCCCTCGTCGGCGAAGTGTCCCCTCGGAGCTGACACAGGCCGAGATACAACACGATCGGGATGGTTTTGCGCAGCGCCGGCCCGGTGATGTCGAGCGCCGTCCACCCGAGCGAAAGCGTCCACGCCGCCGGCCCGATCCAAGACACCCACCAGGGAAACCGCTTCGCGATGAAATCAAACAGCCGCATCGCCAGCTGCTTCCCGATAATCGCGCCGATCGCCCCGAAAATCACCCGCTTGATGAGGCCGTCCACCACCAGGCTGCCAAAAGCCTGGATGAGCAGCGGCAGGGCGAAGACGCCGGCCGACTTCTTCACGAACGCCGCGGCGCGTTCCTGCTCCACCCCCAGGCTCACCAGCAACGCCTGCTGCTCCTCCGCCGAGAGCTTCGAAAACTCGCGGGTGACGTAGGTCTCGACGACGTGCGCGAGCATCTCACCATCCGTCACCATGGTGGGGAGCGACACCTTCAACGCGGCCGCTACATCCCGGACGATCTCCTGAAACGGGACCCCGGGGTCGCGCCCCTGCAGCCGGCGAAAGAGAAATGCGGCGTCGGAGCTGCCCAGATATCGGATGGCGTTTTCGAGCTCCAGCGTGAGGGCTTCGCGGTTGGCGTCGGACGGGTCGTCCGCGAATCGATCCCGGCGAAGCCGCAGCGCCTGATCGTCGGTGGCGTTAAAGGGCGATTCGATGAGACCGACGAGAAAGGCGTAGTCGGCGGCGTGAAGGCGGGACAGGAGCGGGTGCATAACGTGACGGTAAACAATGAATGGGCAACAAGGAACGGGGTGAGAGGTACTACGGTACGCCTGAAAACGAGGTTACGGAAGGGTTTAAGGTTCCAGGATTAAGGTTAAAGGTCTACGCCCGAGTACGGATGAAAAAAACGATTGCCGCCGGCCTCGCCGGACTGCTTATCCTGGCGAGCCTGCTGTTCGAGCGCGGATGTGGCGGCGAGGACCCTGTCGTCGATGCCGGGCCATCGGGGGTCGTCAGCGCGTCGTCCCACCGGGCAAGTTACGCCCTGAAGGCCGCGCGGCTGGATTATCTATTTCACATGACGCGGGATCCAGCGACGAACGCCATCCCTCCAAACGTCCGCGCCTCGGAGGTACGCCACGTCCGCCAGATCGCTGAAACCGCCAACAAGGCCGGGCGCGCAGCCGATCTACTCGGCTGGTTCGCCATCGGCCCCGGGGATGTCGGGGGGCGGACGCGGGCCCTCGCGGTCGACCTCGGTAACCCGAACCGGCTGCTCGCCGGCGGCGTGTCTGGCGGCCTGTGGCAAAGCCTGGATGCCGGCGGATCCTGGGAGCCGCTCACCGTCGACGCCGGCAACCTGAGCGTGACCGACATCGTCCAGGACCCCCGCCCCGGCTTTCGCAACCGCTGGTATTACGCCTCCGGGGAGTTCGCCGGCAACAGCGCGTCCGACCCCGACCGGTTCGCCCCCTACTTCGGCAGCGGCCTCTACCGGTCGATCGACAACGGCCTCACGTGGAATGTCGCCCCGGCGGCGTCGGGGCGCGACATCACCCGGTTTGATTCCCCGTTCGACTTCGTGAGCCGGGTAGCGGTCAGCCCCGTTACGGGCACCCTTTTCGCCGCAAGCAATGCGACGGGCATCTACCGGTCGAGCGACGGCGGAATCACCTTCGGCGCCAACGAGCCCAACGCCACCGTGCCGGCGCCCGTCCTCGGCGGCGTCAACGACCACACCTGGAGCGACGTCGCCGTCAACGCGGAGGGCGTGGTCCTGGCCACCCTGTCCTCCACCGGCACCGACACGGCCACCGACGACGCGCCCGGCGTCTATGTCAGCCGGAACGACGGCGTCACCTGGCAGAACATTACCCCCCTTTCCTTCCCCCGTACCCACGGGCGCACCGTCATCGCCTTCGCGCCCTCGATCCCGGATGTGGCCTACCTGTACACCACCACGTTGAGCGAGACCAACGACCGGGAAGACGTACGCCTCCACAAAATCGACGTGTCTACCGGCGACGCGGAGGACCGGAGCGACAACCTGCCGACTTTTGGCGAAGCCGGCAACATCGACACCCAGTTCAACTACAACATGGCCCTCGCCGTCAAGCCCGACGACGCGGACTTTCTGGTGCTCGGCGGTACCAACCTCTACCGCTCGCGCACGGCCTTCGCCACGCGCGCGCTGGACCGGGTCGATGTCTGGATCGGCGGCTACGATGCCGCCGAGAACGACTTCGGGCTCTACCCTGCCCACCACCCGGATCAGCACGCGCTCGTGTTCGACCATTCCGACCCGAACCGCCTCTACACCGGCAACGACGGCGGCGTCTACCGAACGAACGACATCCGTCGACCCGACGCCGTGATCTGGGAGGATCGCAATCGGGGCTACACCGTGTCGCAGTTCTACTCTGTCGCCCTCGCGGCCGGCGCCGGCGATCCACGCGTCGCTGGTGGCACCCAGGATAACGGCACGCCCTATCTGCGCACCGACGACCTGGACGACGACTCACGCAACATCAGCGTCGGCGACGGGGGCCAGCTGTATTTCGGTGAACGCAACGCGTATGTGGCTATCCAACAAGGCGACATCCTCAAACTCACCTACAACAGCTCGGGAGACCCGACCTTCGCCGGCTTCAGCTTCATGCACCCGCAGGACGCCACGAACCAGCTCTTCGTCAACCCGTTCGTCGTCAACCCCAACGACGAGACCACGATGTTCTACGCCGGCGGGTCGCAGCTCTGGACCCACACCGATCTGCCCGGCATCCAGAGCGGGCTCACCTCGCGCGACGGCATCACCGAGGTCTGGAGCATCCTCACCGACCTGCCGGCGCTCGCGCCGCGCGTCATCACGGCCATGGCCATCTCGGAATCCCCCGCCCACGTGCTGTATTACGGCGCCAGCGATATCCGGGACGAGGCCGCGCTGGGCCCCCGCCTCTTTCGGATAGATGACGCACAGGACGCGCCGCAGGTCGCCCGCGACATCACGCCATCGGGCCTGCCGGCGAGCGCGTATGTCGTCGATATCGCCATCAATCCCCTTGATGCAACCGAGATGCTCGTTGTTTTCTCTAACTACAACGTGATCGGACTCTACCATTCCACCAGCGCTGGCGATCGGTTTACGGCCGTGGAGGGCAACCTCGCGGGCACCACCGCGCAACCCGGCCCTTCGCTTCGCAGCGCGGCGATCCTGACGATCGATGGCGAGACGCACTATGTCGTCGGCACCAGCGCCGGCCTGTTCGCGACGCACGCGCTGAGCGGCGGCGCCACGGTATGGAACCCGGAAGCCGGCGACGATATCGGCATGGCGGTTGTAACCGACCTCGCGGTGCGGCAAGGGGATGGCATCCTGGCGGCGGCCACCCACGGACGGGGGTTGTACCTGGCGAGCGCCGACGACGCGTTTAATCCGTTGCCGCGGCCGGAGATCTTCCAGCTGTCGCAGAATTACCCCAATCCGTTTGCCACCACGACGCGTATCCCGTACGATCTGGTGACGGAAAGCCGCGTTTCACTGGCGATATTCGACCTCGCCGGCCGGCGCATCGCCCGGCTGGTCGATCAAGAAACGCGGGGAGAGGGCCGGCACGAGGTAATTTTCGACGCCGGCCGCCTCGCCAGCGGCACCTATCTCTTTCAGATCGTCGTCTCGCCCCTTGAAGGCGCCGAGGCGGGCGCTACCGTGGCGCGAACCCGCAAGATGATGATCATCAAATAACTCTTTCGGTCTCGTATCGTGATAAACCTGCCTCGTTGTAGCGGGATCTTGCTGCACATCACCTCGCTCCCCTCTCCCTATGGCATCGGCGACCTCGGCGCGTCGGCCTATCAGTTCGTCGATTTTCTCGCCCACACCGGGCAGCGCGTCTGGCAGGTATTGCCGCTCGTGCCGGCAGGGTACGGCAACTCGCCGTACGCCAGCCCGTCTACCTTCGCCAGCAACCCGCTCCTCATCAGCCCGGAGCGGCTGCGCGAGGCCGGCCTCCTGCGCGACGAAGACTTTGGCCGCGTGCCGGACTTTCCGGTCGACCAGGTGGATTTCGACGCCGTCTCCAACTATAAATTCCAGCTGCTCGACACGGCCTTCCGCCGCTTCGAAGCCGGCGAATCGACGCTCTTCCTCGCCGACTTCGAGGCCTACTGCGCCCGCGAGAGCCACTGGCTCGATGACTATGCCCTCTTTGTCGTCCTCAAATACATCCACGACGGGAAGACCTGGACCGAGTGGGAGGATGGCCTCAAACGCCGCCGGGCGGCCGCGCTGCGCGAGGCCCGCAAGGTCCACGCGCACGGCATCCGCATGCAGATGTTCTGGCAGTTTCTGTTCGATCTCCAATGGCAGACGCTGAAGCAGTACAGCAATCAGCGGGGGATCTCGATCATCGGCGACCTGCCCATCTACGTCGCCCACGACAGCGCCGACGTCTGGGCCAACGCGAAGCTGTTCCACCTGGACGCCGAAGGCTGGCAGACGGTGGTAGCCGGCGTGCCGCCGGATTATTTCAGTGAAACCGGTCAGCGCTGGGGCAACCCCATCTACCGGTGGGATCTGATGGAGAAAAACGGCTTTCCGTGGTGGACGCGGCGGATTGCCAACATCCTCAAGCAGGTGGATTTTGTTCGTCTCGATCACTTCCGCGGCTTCGAGGCGTTCTGGCAGGTGCCGGCCACCGAGGATACCGCCGTAAATGGGATCTGGGTGGATGGCCCCGGCGCCCGCCTGTTCGAGGTGCTCGAGAGCCGGCTCGGCGAACTGCCCGTCGTCGCCGAAAACCTGGGCGTCATCACCCCCGGCGTGGTCGCGCTCATGGAG
>JAWXAX010000295.1 GCA_034439735.1 Rhodothermales bacterium
CGGGAAACGAGCGAAGCGACTTACGAAGTAATCCAGCCATCAGACTGGCATTTTTCTGGGTCCCCGCCTGCGCGGGGATGACTTGCTCCTTATGCAATATGCGAATCTCAACAGTTTCTCAAGGTTTAATGTGGCTTCCCTCAGCCTCTAACATTGAACGGTCGTCGCAGGCATTCAATGGATTGACCGTTATCATACTTAGTATGCACCGGCTCCGCAGAAGTGCCCGAAAGCGTCGCGCTACCCAACTTTCTCCGCATCCGCCCCGTACGCCCGGCTTCCTCCTCGCATCGACACCTCTATGAGCACTCCCATGATGACCCGCCGAGAAGCTAAAGGCGTCCTCTCTACCTTCAAAGACCGGATGGAGGACCTCAAGCGGTTCTACCTGCACGCCGCCGGCTTCCTCGCCACAAACGCCGTCTTCATCACGATTAATCTGGCCGTGGGCCCACATGCCGGCCCGATCGCCATGTTACCGCTTATCGCCTGGACGCCAGTGCTGGTCATCCATGCACGGCGCGTGTTCGGTCAAAAGGGCTCCAAAACCCGGGAGTGGGAAGAACGCATGATCTACGAACTCATGCACGGCGAAGAAATGCCGGAAGGCCCTATCACATTGGCGCAGGCCATGGAGACGCTCAAGCTCTCCGCCTCCGCAGAGCCCGACTCGGCCCGCCTCCAGAAACGCATCGAACACCTCGAAGCCATCATCACCAGCGAACAGTGGGAATCGCCGGCCGATTTGGAGCTGGACGGCGCCCCGGTCAAGCGGAAACAGACGGTAAGATAACATGCAATTTTTTACTTTTCACTTTTCACTTTTCACTTCCTTCATCCTCCTCGCCGTCGGCTGCGCCGCGCCGCCGCCGCCCGTGCCTCACTTCGAAGCCCAGACGCTCGACGCCAACGTCGCGATCGGCTACGGCCTCTCCATCGGCGATGTGGACGGAGACGGCCGGCCCGACATCCTGCTGGCGGATAAAAAGCAGTACGTGTGGTACCGCAATCCGGGCTGGCAGCGGTTTGTTCTCGTGGATAGCCTGACCGCCCGGGATAACGTCGCCCTCGCGGCGCGCGACATCGACGGCGACGGAAAGGTCGAGGTGGCCGTGGGCGCGATGTGGAACCCCGGCGAGACGAGCGACGCCTCGCAGTCCGGCTCCGTCCACTACCTCGCCCGCCCCACCGACCCGACGCAGCCATGGACGCCCATCCAGCTTCCCCACGAGCCCACCGTCCACCGGATGTACTGGGTACGCATCGGCGATGCGTTCCATCTGCTTGTGGCGCCGCTGCACGGGCGCGGCAACCAGGCCGGCGAAGGCGCCGGCGTCCTCCAGATCGCCTACACGCGCCCCACCGACTCTACACAACCCTGGCCATCGACCGTCGTCGACGACGCGATGCACATGACGCATAACGTCGAAGCCGTGGAAGCCGGCGGAATAACAGACCTCTACATCGCCGGAAAAGAAGGCGTTCGCGTGGCGACCTTTCAAAATGGCGGCTGGTCTGCCGGCGCCGCGCCGGTGCCGGGGATGACCTACGCCGCCGGGGAAGTTCGCAAAGGCCAATTCCCCAACACGCCTTTCCTCGCGACCATCGAGCCGATGCACGGCACGACGGTCGCCGTCACCTTCCAGGAAGACCCGCCCCGCCGTATCGTGCTCGATAGCACCTTCGCCGAAGGCCATGCCCTCGCCGCGGCCGATCTGCTGGGGATCGGGCGCGACCAGGTCGTCGCCGGTTGGCGCAACCCGAACGCCGAAGGCAAGGTGGGCATCCGCCTGTACGTGCCCGACGAAAACGGCGCGCTATGGACGATGCACGTCGTCGACGACAACGCAATGGCCACGGAAGACCTCAAGGTGGCGGACCTGGACGGGGATGGGGATCTTGACATCATCGCCGCCGGCCGGGCCACGAACAACCTCGTCGTGTACTGGAACCGAACGGGCGACTGATATTTTTCGACGCCAGAAACTTGGCTTCGGGCGCTCGTTAAAGCCTTGTGATACATCCGCCTCGCGCCGAGCCGGCGTGTGTCGCACACTCACCCTGTCGCACGTGCGTATCTCTTCTGCCTCGCGTGTGGTTGATTCAACGCCGGCTGGCGGAATTCCGCCAGGCCGCATAGGGCTTTGTATTTCCTTGTGGGCCCTGCTCTTCGTCGCGGTTTCCTGGTCAGGCTTCTACGCAATCCCTTCGTCCTCGCCGGCGCCGCTGGAGACGGTCCATCCATCGAAGCAGGACTCCGCTCCGCACGATTCGCACCCCGCCCGGGCTACCGTCTCGCGAGACCCATCGACTGCCGCAGCCGTCCTCGTCGATACGCCACGGGTGCCCACGTCGGAGTCGAACCCGGAAACCCGTAAACGTGTCCCGACCCCGGTCGCGTCAACAAAGACCGTCCTTTTACCCGATCCGATAGATTACCGTTACCCCGAACGACACATCACCTGCGTCCTCTCCCGCGTGCAACGCGTCGATCGCGCCACGCTCGGTTCTTTTCTGATTTGATGCGGCAACCGCCCTACGAAACGCCCGCCCCGGGCCGATCCATGGCCTGTCGCCGGGTATTCCCGCGATACCTGCAGCATCAATCCCATGAAAACATCCAAGAAATCCCGCCCGGCGCCGGCGGCCGTGCCTGCGCATACCCCTCCCTCATACGCCAAGCACCCGGCTACACCCCTCCAGCCGAATAACTGGTGGGTGATGGCGCTCTTGATCTCCTTTCTGCTACTCGGGCTCCTGATGGTTGGCGGCATCGTGTACTCCTTGCTGCCTGGATGGTGACCGACAGTCTCCGGGCGGGCCAAACCGCCCGGGGCGCCCGGCTGAACATGATATTTTTTACGTAGAGACGCTCCTGCGGAGCGTCTCAGCAAGGTTTCTGCCTGCCTGAACGCGTGGTGGATCATCGCCAACGTCGAGAGACGCTCCACAGGAGCGTCTCTACGGGCTCTATTTGCACAACGGCCTAACATTAGATCCCCACCAATATACGTCAGCCCCCCGTTTTTCGCACCTCGCCCCCATGAAACTTAGTTTCCAGCGGCTTATGTTGGCAGTCCAGGAATCCGCCGAGTCCACTACGCGCCATGCCTCGTTCCGCACTGCACTACCTCCTCTATTTTGCCGTCGCCCTCGCCGGCTGCCGGTCCGACCTGCCCCGTGAGGTCGCCCGCGCCCTGCCCGAGGAGGTCGACTTCAACTTCGACGTCCGCCCCCTGCTCTCGGACCGCTGCTACGCCTGCCACGGGCCCGACGAGGCCACCCGCGAAGCCGGCCTCCGCCTGGACACCGAAGACGGCGCCCTCGCCACCCGGCTCGACTCCGGCGGCTACGCCATCGTCCCGGGCGACCTCGCCGAAAGTGTCCTCATCGGGCGCATCCTGTCCGACGACCCCGCGGAGATGATGCCGCCGCCCGAATCGAACCTCGCGCTCTCGGCCGCCGACAAGGCGGTGCTCGTCCGGTGGATCGAACAG
>JAWXAX010000296.1 GCA_034439735.1 Rhodothermales bacterium
GCCGGCGCGTGGCCATGGTCACCGCCAAGGATAAACTCCGCGCGATCCTCTCGAAAGGGATGGATGGGATCGCCTTTTCCTCCGAAAAAGCGCGCGAGGCGAACCGCGCCGTCAACGGGATCGACAATGTCGAGGCGCTCGTCGGGCCGACGCCGCCGATCTACAGCGGGGAGGCGAGCCTGTACGTGCTCCGCGCCGGCGTCCGGCTGCTCGAAGAGGGGCTGGCGGACTTCCTCTATCTGTCCCTCACCGACTACATGCAGCACGCCTACGCGCCCGAGGCGCCGGAGTCGCTCGATTTTTATGAGGCGATCGACCATGAGCTGGGCCGGCTCGTCGCGCTCGGCGCCATCGTCGCCGCGACGGCGGACCACGGGATGAACGCCAAGACGCTCCCGGATGGATCGCCGAACGTCCTCTATGTGGAGTCGATGCTCGACGAACACTTCGGTGCCGGCTTCCGCGTCATCTGCCCAATCACGGATCCGTACGTCGTCCACCACGGCGCCCTGGGCTCGGCCGTGACGGTCTATGTCCCACCCAACGTGCCCGTGGCCGACGTCGCCCGCTGGCTGCTGGCCCACCCGGGCATCACCGAGGTATACGACCGCGAGATGGCGGCCCTCAAGCTCGAGCTGCCGCCCGAGCGCATCGGCGACCTGTTTGTGCTTTCGGCGCGGGATGTCGTCCTCGGGCGCACGCCGGCGCAGCACGACCTCAGCCAGCTCAAGGACCGCCTGCGCTCCCACGGCGGGCGCTACGAGGAGATGGTGCCCCTGGTCATCTCCGAACCCCTCAACGCGGCCTACCGCGCCCTCGCCGCCGGCGATCCGCGCAATTTTGACATCTTCGACTTCATCTGCAACGGTACCACAGCATGAGCGATACGGCTACAGCAATTCTCGAACTCCCCGCGTACATCGCCGGGGACGCCGTCCACACCGGTCGAACGGCCACCGTGCGGTACCCGTACACCGGCGAAGTGGTCGGCACCGCCGCGCTCATCGGGCCGGCGGAGGTCGAGCACATGATCACCCGCACCCTGAAAGGCGGCGAGCCGCTGACCCGGTTTCAGCGCTACGAGATACTGAACAACGCCCGCGAGCTGCTCAAGGCGCGGACCGAGGAGTTCGCCCAGAGCATCCGCCGCGAGTCCGGGCTGTGTATGAAAGAGACCTACTACGAGGTCGGCCGCGCCCAGGACGTGCTCCAGTTCGCCGCCATGGAGGCGCTGCGAGACGACGGGCAGGTGTTTTCCTGCGACATCACGCCGCTGGGCAAGCCGCGCAAGATCTTTACCCTGCGCGAGCCGCTGCGGCTGATTTTCGGCATCACGCCGTTTAATCATCCGCTCAACCAGGTGGCGCACAAAATCGCCCCGGCCATCGCCGCCGGCGCGCCGATCCTCCTCAAGCCCTCCGAAAAAACCCCGCTCACGGCCCTCAAATTCGCCGAGCTACTCTACGAGGCCGGCGTGCCTGGCTGGATGTTGAGTGTGTTTGTGGGGACGATCGAGGAAGTGGTCGAACCCATGATCCGCGACGAACGTATCGAGCTGGTGACGTTCACGGGCGGGACAGCCGTCGGAAAGCGGATCGCGTCCATCGCCGGCTATAAGAAGCTCTGCCTGGAGCTGGGCGGCAACTCGCCCCTGATTATTCTGGATGACGCCGACCTCGACCTCGCCGTGTCCCTCGCCGCCGAGGGCAGCTACCGGAATTCCGGCCAGCGCTGCACGGCCGTCAAGCGGATTCTGGTGCAGGATGGGATTCTGGAGGCATTCACCAAGGCGTTTGTTGAGAAATCCCGCTCCTACATCGCCGGCGACCCGGCGGACCCGAAGACGGTGGTGGGGACGGTGATCGACGAGGCCGCCGCGAAGACGCTCGAACGCCGCGTCCACCAGGCCGTGGCCGAGGGCGCACGCGTGCTGCTGGGCGGCAAACGCACCGGCGCGCTGCTCGAGCCGACCGTCATCGCCGACGTCCCACGGACGACCGAGATGGTCTGCAAGGAGTCCTTCGGCCCACTGGCGCCGATTCTCTCCGTGCGCGACATTGACGACGCCATCGCCCTGGCAAACAGCTCGGATTTCGGGCTGTCGACGGGGATCGTGACCTCCAACCTGGACCATGCCCTTAAGGCCGTCAAGGGCATCCGCACCGGCACGGTGAACGTGAACCAGGTGCCGGGGTACCGGATCGAGCTGTCGCCTTTTGGCGGCGTGAAGGATTCCGGCCTGGGCGTCAAGGAGGGGGTTCAGGAATCCATCAAATACATGACCACGGTCAAAACCTTTTCGCTGCCCTGGTAAGGGCCTGCCATGCCAACATCCAACACACCCGAGAAGGGCCGCGACGAACGCGGTAAGTTACTGTTTACGCCGGGCCCGCTCACCACGAGCCGGACGGTGAAAGACGCCATGCGAGTCGACCTCGGCTCGCGCGACGCGACGTTCCTTGAGGTCGTCCGCTCCATCCGCCGGCGCCTGCTGGCGATCGACGGGCTCTCCCAGGAGGCCGGCTACGAGGCCGTGCTCGTCCAGGGGAGCGGGACGTTCGGGCTCGAGTCGGTCGTGGGATCGGTCGTGCCAGCGACCGGCAAACTGCTCGTAGTGGTGAACGGCGCATATGGCGCCCGCATCGCCCACATGGCGCGGGTGCTGAAGATCGCGACAGAGGAGCAGACCTGCGCCGAAAACGAAACGCCCGACCTGGCCGATCTGGAGCGCAGGTTAACCGCCGACCCATCCATCACCCACGTGTTCGTCGTGCAATGCGAGACGACGACGGGAATCCTTAATCCGACGCGCGAGATCGGGGAGATCGTCAAACGCCACGGGAAGGTCTACTGCGTGGATGCAATGAGCAGCTTCGGGGCGATTCCGGCGCAGATGGCGGCGTCGCACGTCGACTTCCTGGTGTCGTCCGCCAACAAGTGCATCGAGGGGGTGCCGGGGTTTGCGTTTGTGTTGGCGCGGCGCGAGGCGCTGCTGGCGATCGCCGGCAACGCTCGCAGCCTCAGTCTGGACCTCCTCGCCCAGTGGAAGGGGCTGGAGCAAAATGGCCAGTTCCGCTTCACCCCGCCGACCCATGCGCTGCTGGCCTTCCACCAGGCGCTGGTCGAGCTGGAGGCGGAGGGCGGCGCCGCGGCCCGCGGGGCGCGGTATGCGAACAACCACCGGGTGCTGGCGGAGGAGATGGGCCGGCTCGGGTTCACGCCGTACCTGCCGGCCGATCGGCAGAGCTTCATCATCACCTCGTATTATTATCCGGAAGATCCGCAGTTCGACTTTGAGGCGTTTTACAGCCGGCTGAGCGATCTCGACTACGTCATCTACCCGGGAAAATTGAGCAAGGCGGATTGCTTCCGGATCGGCAACATCGGTCAGATCTTTCCGGACGACATCCGGGGGCTGGCGGCGGCCATAGCCGAGACGCTCGAAGCCATGGGCGTCGCGGCTCTCGCGAGGTGACCGCCTGGGTGATACGCACGATGAACTCCGCTCCGAAGGCGACCTGAACCTGTCGCCCCACCGCCAGGACTGGCAGCGGGTGCACAACGATGCCGAGACCGCCCGTCTGCTGGCGGAGGACGCGAAGTACTTCCTGCACCAGTCGCTCTCGACGCCCTGCCTCAACGTGCTCGAGGCCTGCGAGGGGAGTTATTTGATTGACAGGCAGGGCCGGCGGATCCTCGACTTCCACGGCAACTGGGTGCATCAGGTCGGTTTCCGCCATCCCCGCGTGATGCAGGCCATCGTCGACCAGCTCCAGACCTTGCCGTTCTGCACCCGCCGGTACACCAACGAAGTGGCCGTCCGGCTCGCGAAGAAACTGACCGAGCTCGCCCCTGGCGACCTCAACAAAGTGCTCTTCGCCCCCGGCGGCGCTGAGGCCATGAGCATGGCCCTCAAGCTGGCGCGGTCCGTCACCGGCCGGCACAAGACGATTTCCATGTGGGATGCCTTCCACGGGGCCACGCTGGATGCGATCTCGATCGGCGGAGAGGCCATTTTTCGGAAGGATATCGGTCCGCTCATGCCCGGGACAGAACACGTCCCGCCGCCGAACCCGGCGGATTGCCCGTGGGATTGTGGGGGGACGTGCCGGCTGAAGTGCGCGGACTACATCGACTACGTCCTCGCCAAGGAAGGCGATGTGGCGGCCGTTATTGCTGAGACGGTGCGGAGTACGCCGTACATCCCTCCGGTCGCCTACTGGCAGAAGGTTAGGGCCGCGTGTGACCGTCACGGCGCGCTCCTCATCCTCGACGAAATCCCCCATGCCCTCGGGCGTACGGGGAAGATGTTCACGGTGGAGCACTACGGCATCGTGCCGGACATGCTGGTGATTGGCAAGGGACTCGGCGGGGCGGTGTTTCCGCTGGCGGCGCTGCTGACGCGCGAGCGGTTCGACGTGGCCGGCGAACGTGCCCTGGGCCACTTCACCCACGAAAAAAACCCCGTCGCCTGCGCGGCCGCACTGGCCACCATCGAGGTGATCGAGGAGGAAGGGCTGCTGGAGCAGAGCCGGCTGAAAGGGAACTACGCCCTCGAACGGCTGCTGGCCATGCGCGAACGGTATCCGCTGATCGGCGACGTGCGCGGGCTGGGGCTGATGCTGGGCGTCGACCTCGTCCGCCCCGATGGCTCCCGCGCCATCGACGAGGCCGAACGGGTGATGTACGCGGCGCTGTCGCGGGGCCTCAGCTTCAAGCTGACGATGGGCAACATCGTCCTCCTCGTGCCGCCGCTGACGGTTTCGTACGAGGAATTGGATCGGGCGCTGGATATTCTGGAGGCATGTTTTGGGGATACGCCTTTCCTGTCATCCCGGACTTGATCCGGGATCCACACGAATGGTAAAAACGGTGGGGGAATGGGGTGAGAAACGCCGGGTTACGGCTCCTGGGGGAGCCTAACCCGGCCTACGTCTTGGCCGTCATCCCCAACTTGATTGGGGATCCACATGTTTGGCTATACGATTGGGTTGACAAACGCCGGGTTACGGCTCCTGGGGGAGCCTAACCCGGCCTACGGGTTTGCTTCATATGTAATCTGCAATTTCCAATGACCTTAACCCATACCGAGCGCGCGCTGCGCGTATTTCCCGCCGGCTCGAACGGCGAGTTTAACATCCCGGATGGGATGGGCATCGTGATCGACCGGGGGGAGGGGTGTTCGTTGTGGGACACCGAGGGCCGGCATTTTTACGACTTCTCGATGGGATGGGGCTCCGCGCTGGTGGGGCACGCCCGTCCGGAGGTGGTCGAGGCCGTAGTGAGGCAGGCAGCGCGGGGGTCGAACTTCGCCTATGTGACCGAGGCGTCGCTCGAATTGGGGGAAGAGCTGGTGCGGCTGAGTCCGGCCTGCGACCAGATCCGCTTCTGCGCCTCGGGCACCGAGGCGACGATGTACATCCTGCGCCTCGCGCGGGCGTTTACCGGGAGGAAAAAGATCCTCAAGTTCGAAGGAGCCTACCACGGTGCGAACGACGTGGGGGTGACGAGCCTCTTCCCGCAGAAATTACAGGCGTTCCCCACGCCCGAGCCCTCGTCTGCCGGCGTCGACCATGCCGTTCAGGACCACGTGCTCATCGCCCCGTACAACGATCTGGCTACCACCGAGCGCCTCATCGACGCGTATGCCGGCGAACTGGCAGGCGTCATCGTCGAGCCCCTGCACCGCTGCCTGCCGCCGGCGGCGGGGTTTCTGCAGGGCCTCCGCGACGCCACCCAGCGCTACGGCATTCCGCTCCTCTTCGATGAAGTGGTGACTGGTTTTCGCTTCGCCTACGGCGGGGCGCAGGAATATTACGGAGTCGTGCCCGACCTCGTGGCGTACGGCAAGGCCCTCGGCGGCGGCTACCCGATAGGGGCCTACGGCGGGCGGGCGGACATCATGGCGCTGGTGCGCGAGGATGGGCTGGGGTACTCCGACCGCTACGTGTGGACGGCGTCGACCCTCGGCGGGAATCCGATTTCCACGACGGCGGCCTCAGCGGCGCTCGAGGTGTTCCGGGCGGATGGCGGGGTGTACCCCGAATTACATCGCATGGGCGTCTACCTCCGCGCCGGCATGCGGCGGGTGCTCGAAACCCGCGGCATCCCGGGCCAGATCATCGGCGACGGGCCGCTTGCTCAGGTGGTGTTTACGGCCGAGACCGAGCCGGTGCGGGATTACCGCGCCACCCGCCGTGGCGACTCGGCCCGGAGCCGCGCGACCATGCTGGGTCTTTTCGAACGCGGTATTTTCCTGAATCCTATGGGGACGAAGCTGTACCTTTCCATCGCGCACGACGAAGCGGTCTGCGACGCGTTTCTCGACCGGTTTGACGATACGGTTGGGGCGTTAACGCGTTGAACGCTGTTACTCATTTTGCCTTTTCCATTTTGCCTTTTGCCTTACTTGTCGCCGGGTTACGCGCCGATGACCCGGATGGGGGTTATGCCATGTTGATCGTGGGTGACGGCGCATTTTGCCTTTTCCCTTTTGCCTTACGTTGCGCCGGGTTACGCGCCGATGACCCGGATGGGGTTTATGCCATGTTGATCGTGGGTGGCGGGTTATCGGCGCTAACCCGGCCTACGGGCTCCACTTTTCATTTTTCACTTTGCATTTTTCACTTCTCGATATCGCCAACGCCACCGTCTTTCGTGGCCGCAACCGGGTATTCGACCGGTTGTCGCTCCGCCTTGAGGCCGGCGTGAACGCGGCGATCCTGGGGCCGAATGGGGCAGGGAAATCGACCCTCTTAAAGCTCCTCTGCCGGGACATCCACGCCGTTTACGCCGAGGACAGCTATGTGCGGGTGCTGGGGAAGGACCGCTGGAACGTGTGGGAGCTGCGGGGGCTGCTGGGGGTGGTTTCCAATGATCTGCAGCTGGACTACACCGGCCACGCCCGGGGCGAGCAGATCGTGTTGTCCGGGTACTACGCGAGCATCGATACGTGGCCGCACCAGACCTTCTCCCCCGAGCAAAAGGACGCCGCGGCCCGGGTCATGGTCGACCTCGGGATCGAACACCTCCGCCGCCGGCCCTTCGCCGCAATGTCCACCGGCGAGCAGCGGCGGTTTCTGCTGGCCCGGGCGCTCGTCAACGATCCCCAGACCCTCATCCTGGACGAGCCCACCAGTGGGCTGGACCTGAACGCCTGCTTCCAGTATCTCCAGACGATCCGCTCCCTCATGCACGCCGGCCGCACCATCGTCCTCGTCACCCATCACATCCACGAAATCCCCCCGGAGATCGACGACGTGATCCTCATAAAAGCCGGCGCCGTCTTCGCCCGCGGCCCCAAAGCCGACGTGCTCACCGGCCCCACTCTCAGCGCCCTCTACGAAACCCCGGTGACCCTGCTGGAGGCGAACGGGTATTATCAGGCGGTACCCGGCTGAGATTTGAAAGTGAAAAGTGAAAAATGCAAAAGGTCAAATCGAAGCCCGTAGGCCGGGTTAGCGCCGATATCCCGCCACAAACGACCATCATGGCAAAGCCCCCATCCGGGTCATCGCCGCGTAACCCGGCGCCACGTAAGGCAAAAGGCAAAGTGAAGAAGGCAAAATGCGCCGCCACCCACGCACAACAGGGCAACATCCCCATCCGGGTCATCGCCGCGTAACCCGGCGCCACGTAAGGCAAAAGGCAAAGTGAAAAAGGCAAAATGCGCCGCCACCCACGCACAACAGGGCAAAGCCCCCATCCGGGTCATCGCCGCGTAACCCGGCGCCACGTAAGGCAAAAGGCAAAGTGAAAAAGGCAAAATGCGCCGCCGCCCACGCACAACAGGGCAAAGCCCCCATCCGGGTCATCGCCGCGTAACCCGGCGCCACGTAAGGCAAAAGGGAAAATGAAAAAGGCAAAATGACAAGGGTGTTCAGGATAAACACCAGCCACCCGTCCCCTCATTGTGAATCTCTTGTCGCATGAGTAGCGATTAACGATGGGAATAGGGGCGTCGGGATGGCGCCGAGTGGTGTCTTTGAATAAACCCCCTGTCATCTCAATCGAAGGCGACGGCGTTAGCCGACGCTGTAGCGGAGAGCCTGCCCCCGCGAAGGCGGGGGGACCTCCTCAATATGGCTTTTGCCAGGTTCTGGAGGTCTCTCCGCTCCGGCCCGATACATCGGGCCTACGGTCGAGATGGCAATAGATTTTTTGGAGGTCTATGCTCAAATCAACTACTGATTCGCATTAATCGCTAATCATGCGAATCAGGAGTTGAAACACGGCGCATACTGGCTTCCGCCGCACGCTCCAGGGTCGTCTTCCCCAACTTGATTGGGGATCCATGGAAGCATGAA
>JAWXAX010000297.1 GCA_034439735.1 Rhodothermales bacterium
ACGGTCATTGCCACGGTCATTGCCACGGTCATTGCCACGGTCATTGCCACGGTCATTGCCACGGTCATTGCCACGGTCTCTCCCACGGTCATTTCCTTTGTCGCCGCCTTTGTCGCCACCTTTGTCACTGCCTTTGTTCTGGCCTTTGTCACTGCCTTTGTTCTGGCCTTTAGCCGGACCCTTGGGTTTCCCTCCCCCCTGTTTCGGCGCCGGCTTTTCCTCCAGCTTCATCGACAGCCCGATCCGGTTCAGCTTCTCGTTGATCTCGGTGACACGGACCTTCACCACCTGGCCGACCTTCACGACTTCCGTCGGGTCGCTTACGTAGCGATTCGCCATCTGCGAGACATGCACGAGTCCGTCCCGGTGCACCCCGATATCCACAAACGCCCCGAAGTTGGTGACGTTGGTGATGGAGCCTTCGAGGATCATCCCCACCTGGAGGTCTTTCACCTCCATCACGTCCGGCCGGAAGGTGGCGTAGGTGAACGCCGTGCGCGGGTCGCGGCCTGGTTTTTTGAGTTCATCGAGGATGTCCTGGAGCGTCGGGATTCCGATGTCTTCGCTTTTGTACTGGTCGAGTTTCAGCTCCTTCAGGCGCTCGGGTACCCGGGTGATCGTCTCGATCGGGATGGCGAGGTCGGCCGCCATGCGGGAGACGACGTCGTACCGTTCGGGATGGACAGAGGTGTCGTCCAGCGGGTTTTCGCCGCCGGGGATGCGGAGGAAGCCGGCGGCCTGCTCGAACGCTTTGGGGCCGAAGCGGGGGACCGCCATCAGCTGTTCGCGCTTCGTGAACCGGCCGTTGGTGTTGCGGTACTCGACGATACTTTTCGCCAGCGCCGGCGTGATGCCCGAGGCAAACCGCAGCAGCTCCTTCGACGCCGTGTTCAGGTTGACACCCACGAAGTTGACGCAGCTTTCGACGGTTTCCTCCAGCTTCTGGCGGAGGCGCGTCTGGTCCACGTCGTGCTGGTACTGGCCGACGCCGATGGATTTTGGGTCGATCTTGACCAGCTCCGCCAGCGGGTCCTGGAGCCGCCGGCCGATGCTGATCGCGCCACGGACGGTGAGGTCCAACTCCTTAAACTCCTCGATGGCCACCTCGCTCGCCGAGTACACCGACGCGCCCGACTCGTTCACCATCACCTTGATGGGCGGCGTCGGGAGGTCGGCGATGACCTCGGTGACAAACTGGTCCGTCTCCCGCCCGGCCGTCCCGTTACCGATGGCGACGAGTTCGATGGCGTGGGTTTCGATGAGATGGCGGAGGGTCTTTTTGGCCTCTTCGCGTTTGCCGGCGCCCGTGTGTGGGAAGATCGTCTGGTAGGCGACATAGGTGCCGAGCTGGTCCAGCACCGCTACCTTACAGCCCGAACGGAAGCCCGGGTCGAGGCCGATCGTGGGGCGCATGCCGGCGGGGCTGGCGAGCAGCAACTCCCGGAGGTTGGCGGCGAAGGTCGTGATCGACTCTTCGTCGGCCTCCTGCTTTTTCTGCAGCCGAATCTCCCCGACGATGGGGTTTTTCATGAGCCGGCTGAAGGCGTCGGCGGTGAGGGTGGTGTAAAACGCGCGGAGCGACTCGTCGGGGGTGACGATCTCCTTCTCGCCGAGGTAGGTCTGGATATACGGCTCGTCGAACGCTAGTTCGAGAAACAGGATGCCCTCGGTTTCGCCACGGCGCAGCGCCAGCATGTTATGGGCCGCGATAGACTTGACAGGCGCCTTGAACGCGCGGTAGTTCTCGAACTGGGTGGTGCCTTCCGGAAACTCGCTCTTGATGGAGGAGCTGAATTCCCCGGTCTTGAATAAGAAGTCGCGAATGTACGCGCGGTGTTCGGCCTTTTCCGAGATCTCCTCGGCGAGGATGTCGGCCGCGCCCTGCAGGGCGTCCTGTGCGGTCGCCACCCCCTTTTCGGCATCCAGATACGCCTGGGCGGCTTCTTCGAGCGGCCTGCTGAGCGGCGCGCGCGTGTTCTGGGACTTGATCCACTCGGCCAGCGGCTCCAGGCCCTTTTCCCGGGCCTGCGTCGCCCGCGTGCGGCGTCTGGGTTTAAAGGGGAGATAGAGATCCTCCAACTCCGCTTTCTGCCCGCAGGCTATGATTTGCTGCTTGAGCTCGTCGGTTAGCTTGCCCTGCTCCTCGATCGACTTGAGGATGGCCTGTTTCCGTTCGCCAAGCTCGGTGAGGTAGGTGTGGCGGTCCTGCAAGGTGCGGAGGACGACCTCGTCCATCCCGCCCGTGCGTTCTTTGCGGTACCGCGCCACAAATGGCACCGTGCCGCCGTCGGCGAAGAGAGCAAGGGCGTTTTCGACTTGCGCCAGTTCGAGAGACAATTCCCGGGCGAGCGACTCGGCGATGGTAAGCATACGGTTTTCTCAGGGAGGCAGTAGATTGCATCAGCCTGAGTCAAAGAGCGACGGGAGGAAATGTTTCGGGCGCTCCCCCGACTTCATGCTTGGACTCCATGCGAATCATGTGTGTTTGATTCGCTCATAGACCTCCCCAAAAACGTAATGTCCTCTCGACTGCAGTCGCCGGCTTGACGGCGACGAAGCGGAGAGACCTCCTGAAACCTGGCAAAAGTCTTTTGGGGGAGGTCCCTCCGCTACAGCGCCGGCTACCGCCGGCGCCTTCGGTCGGGATGACGGAGTGTTTATTCAATAACACCACTCGGTGCCACCCCGTAGCCCTTCCTCCCATCGCGAATCATGGAGTCCGAGTCCGGCATGTTATCGGGCGTGGACGAGCACCCGCTGCGCGGACACGCTATCGCCAAGGGCTCGAAGTATAAAGAGGCCTGGCGCCAATCCGGCGCCTTCCATCCCGAACACATGGCGCACGCCGGCTTCCAGGAAGCCTTCGTGTAGTACCTTGACCTGCCGGCCGAGGAGATCGAACACCTCGATCCGGACGGCCTGGTCGCGGTCGACGGTGAAGGTCGCCTCAAACTGGTCGGTAAACGGATTCGGATAGGCGGATTCGATCGCGAATACCAGCGGCACGGTGTCGAGCAGCGACAGGGCGGCCTTCGAGGCGCCGGCCTGGTCGATCACCGTGAAGGCGAGTGAGTAGGTGGCGCCTACCGTCCCCGAGTAGCTCGTGGTGCTGTATGGCGTAGCGCGTACGGTATGGGCGCCGGTCGTTGGCGTCCACGACGTGTAGTTGCCCGAGGCATCGCCGGCGAAAGCAAACGGGGCCGTTGCTTCTTTTCGGAAGGTGCTATTGGCGTCATACCCGAATATGACGCTCTTCGTGAGGTTATTGACGTTGGCGCGCATGTTCAGCTTGCGCGTGGGTAGCGTCGCCAGGTTAAGCGTCGCCCCGGTCGGGATCGGATCGTAGCCGGCGATCGGGAGGTCCGAATCAGCGTTGATGAGGGTCAGGTTTGTCACGGCAGGAGTGTCGCCGGGCGGCGGTGGGGGCGGAGGATCTTCACCGCCCTCGCGCGGGCTTTCAGCGGGGCCCGTGCCGATGGGGGTGAACCCGGCGTCGGTCGTCATCACGATTTTATCGACGTACGTCTCGTCCTTTTGCATCCACACGCTGATCGTGTGGGCGCCGGCGCTGTTGACGGCCAGGGTTGCGAGGTTGGTCGAGAGCCGCGTACGGGTCCACGTCCATGCGTTGTACGTGTTGGCCACGATAAACGAAGCCGCGCCAGAGGACTGGTTGTCGATGCCGGCGTGCGCGCGGTTGTCGTCCGAGTTATTGGCCCACATCCGCAGCCACAGATAGTAGGTGCCGGTGGTGGCGAACGAGACGTCGAACGTCATCTCCGGGCTGGTATTGACGAAGGTCGACAGGTTTTTGCCCAGGTCGGGCAGGGCCGCCATGGCGCCTTCGCCGCTGAAGCCGGCTTTGTCGGTCTTCAGCAGCCATTCCTGGCCGCCGCGGGGGATGTTGGTGGCGAAGTGTTCGGCTTCCATCACCAGGAGGCCGCCGCTTTCCAGGAAGGTGCCGTCACCCGTCGGTGGCGGCGGAGGGGGGTCTTCGCCGCCACCATTATCGAGCGGGTCGCCGACGAGCGCCACCCAGTCCTTCGTCGTTTCCGAAGGTGGGCTGCCGATCGACTTTGTGCCAGGGCCCGAGACGGATGTCACGGTGCCGTTTTTCAGAGCGCCGCCCATGCGCGGGTTGTACCACTGGACGGGGTAGGTTTTGACCGTCGAGCCGAGATTGAGAGTAGTGGAGCCACCGGTGGGGAGGTAGACGGCGTAGATCCGCCCGAGGTCTGCGTAGACGCGGTTCGTGTCGTCTGGGACGAGGCCAGCTTGCGGCTCCATGTCCTGGAAGGGGAGGTAGGAGGTGAAGAACGTGTGGGCGATGGTGGATTGCTCCCAGAGGAAGTCGTACCGTCGGAAATCCTCCAACTCCAGGTCGCGTTTCTCGACATCGAAGCCGAGGTACCAGTCGAACCCCGCTCCGCCGGCCATTAAACTGCCCCACATCTCGGATTTACGGACGGCCTCCATGTTGGCGGCCTCGGGCTGGACGCCCCCATTCCACCCGCAGCATTCGTCGAGGGTGATAATCCAGGGCCGGCCGGCGCCCGTCGAATATTCCCGCCATTCGGTGATCCGGTCGTACGTTTTGTCGCCGGCTACCTCCCACTCGCCCTCATGGATCTGGAACGAGATGCCGCTGTAGCCAGGGTTGCCAAGGAGGGGGCCATAGATGAGCAGGTACTTGTCGGTGCCGGCCTGCGAGTGCATCGTGATGATGTGTTTATATGGATCGAGGCCATTTATGAACTCGGTATACGCAATGCGCTGCGCATCCGTATTGCCGATGCCTTCGATCTTGTGCTCCTCGCCCAGATTCCACTTCAGGTGGTGATGGCCGAAGCGGGCGATCATTTCGCGGTAATAGAGTTTTCGCTGGAGGCCCAGTTCGCCGCCGTCGAGCAGGAATTCGTTGCCGAGTTCCTGGAGCACCACATGGAGCAGGATGCCCTTTTTGTTCATGTGGGAGAAGAGGATCTCCCATTGATCGAGCCTGGAGGCATCGAATCGGTACCGTTCCTCATAGGTCGTCCAGGGCCACACGTCCTTGCCGTCGCCCTCGACATTCATCGAGATGAAAAACTGCGAGTTGATGCCTTCCTCGGCGAGGTAGTTCATCGCGCCGACGATGCCTTTGCCTTTGCCCCCTTTCCAGGTGGGATCGCCGGTGTTCCAGTCCTGAATGTGAGCGCTGTAGGTTTTGAGGTGGTCGCCGGCGAAGTTGAACGTGCCATCGAAATCAGGGTCCGCCAGGAAGTTTTCCGGGCTGCCGGAGCCGTTTTCGATGAACCATTCCCCGTTGTCGAACTTCATGTAGTGCTTACCGCCGTACAGCAGCCGGCCCCGGGCGCGGAAGTCATCCCCGGATTTGTCGGTCGCGGCGATGGTGAACGAGCCGGAGGCGCCGTTGAAGGAAGTCGGTTTCCCCGCGCCGGTGCTCACGGCGATATCGGTGCCGGTGACGAACGAGACGCTGTAATTCCAGGTGCCGGTTTCGTCGGGTACGAAGTGAACCCGCCACTTCGCGCCGGAGGTCGCGCTGGTTTCGCCGGCATTGCCGTCGGTCGCGTAATAACCGGGCACGACAAAGGTCTTGGATCCCTTCGTGAAGGTGACGTTCAGCCGGTAGTCTCGGAAGGGGTTGGGCGTGGCGGTTTCCGAGGTTGCCGGCCCGTCGAAGGTGAGCGTGACCGTGTGCCACTTTTTGAGTTCGCCGGTGATGACAGTGGCGGCCGGCGGTGCGGCAGCGATCAGGACCAGCGCAACTACAGATAACAGCCCGGCGACAGGTCGCGGCGATAAGAATGAATAGGGAGAATACATCAGCAGAGGTGCATGAGATGCAGCTACATCTAGGAAAGACGGGGGATGAGGCTCTGCAAAGAATAGGTTAGGAGGGGCATCGCGGCAAGAGGCCGACCATTCTACTTTTGTGCTATTTGTATGGCAGATCCTGTCAGGTATTCCCTGCACCGGCAACCCATCGGGGCGTGCACGGGTAGAAGAGGTGCACCGTTTCCACTTGCCGAATCAATCATGTCCGACCGCGAACCCCGCACCGATGAGAAGGCGCTGAAACTCCGCCTCACCCCCGAACAATACCACGTCACCCAGGAAAAAGGCACCGAGCGCCCGTTCACGGGTGCCTACTGGGATCACACGGAGGAGGGGATGTACCGCTGTGTCGTCTGCCACGAGCCGCTATTTGAGTCGGGCGCCAAGTTCGATGCCCACTGCGGTTGGCCCAGCTTCTACAAGCCGGTCGATCATCAGAAAATCGCCGAACACGAAGATCGCGCCTACGGTATGCGGCGGACGGAGGTGACATGCAAAAAATGCGGCGCCCACCTCGGCCACGTCTTTAACGACGGCCCCCGGCCGACCGGCCTGCGCTACTGCATCAACTCGGCGTCGCTGGAGTTTGATGAAATGGAAAATAGGAAGAGTGAAGAGTGAAGAGTGGAAAGTGGAAAGTGAAAAGTGGGTGTCTCCCGGCCGCTCACGTTTCACTCTTCATTTTTCACTTTGCCTTTTTCATTTTGCCTTTTCACAAGTTTCCTCTGATTGCCTGCTCCCTCTCGATGGCCTCGAACAGCGCCTTGAAGTTGCCTTTACCGAAGGACCGGGCGCCTTTGCGCTGGATCAGTTCATAGAAAACGGTGGGGCGGTCCTCGACGGGTTTGGTAAAGATCTGGAGGAGGTAGCCCTCGTCGTCGCGGTCGACCAGGATGCCGAGGTCTTTTAGCGCGTCCATGTCCTCGTCGATGGGGCCGACGCGGGCCTGAAGGTCGTGGTAATAGGTTGTCGGGACGTGGAGAAATTCGATGCCGCGCCGGCGCAACTCGGAGACGGTGAACAGGATGTCGTTGGTAGCCAGAGCGATGTGCTGGGCGCCGGCGCCCTGGTAAAAGTCCAGGTACTCCTCGATCTGGCTCTTCTTTTTTCCGGCCGCCGGCTCGTTGATTGGAAATTTGATCCGCTCGTTGCCGTTGGACATCACCTTGGACATCAGGGCCGAGTACTCGGTCGAAATATCGGTGTCGTCGAACGAGACGAGCTGTTTGAAGCCCATCACGTTGGCGTAGAAATCCACCATTCGGTTCATGTCCCCGAGGTCGACATTGCCCACCACGTGGTCCACATACTGAAGGCCGATCGGCGCCGGCTGCCAGTGGGGGTTGGCTCTGGGCTCGTAGCCGGGCATGAAGAAGCCCCTGTAGTCCTTCCGCTCGACGAAGCTATGGATCGTATCGCCGTACGCCGAGATCGAGGCCGTCCGGATCCGGCCGTTGGCGTCTTCCAGCACGGTGAGATCGCGTACGACTTTCGCGCCGCGGCTGGCCGTCGCCTCGAGGGACTTCGCCGCGTCGTCCACCCATAACGCGATGTCGCGGATGCCGTCGCCGTGGCGGTGGATGTGGTCCGCGATGAAGTTGTCGGGTCGCAGGGGCGTCGTCAGCACCAGGCGAATTTTACCCTGCATGAGCAGGTAGCTGGCCGTTTCGCGGCATCCGGTTTCCGGGCCTTTGTAGCCGGCGAGCTGGAAGCCGAACGCGTTTTGATAGAAGTAGGCGGCCTGTTTTGCATTGCCGACGTAATATTCGATATAGTCGGTGCCGTTGATCGGCAAAAAATCCTCTTCCAGGGTCGCGGAAGCGGGGTTGACTGGGACGGTTTGAGCCATGATTGTGGTCTATGTATCGTCCATCGCGCTATCGGCATATCCCAGAAAAGCGCTTCCGAACTATGCCATGATGACGTGTGGATCAGGTGCGTGAGGGAGGCGTGGACAACATCCGTTCCGTCTGGCGTGTCTTTTCAGGCAACGAGCGGCCAAACGGGATTGATCCCATGGGGAATGGATCAATCCCGCGCAGCGGGGATTAACGGCAGGCGCGGTCCCTTTTTTGCCCGGGCTCGATATCACAGGGAATAATAAGAATCGTAGGTTACAGAGCACTTACCCGCAGCCGTATGCATCGCTGGAGCGTTCTCAACAGTCAGTATCTGGTCGATCGCGCGTGGATGAAACTCCGCGAGGATCATGTCCGTCTCCCCAATGGGCACGAGATCGAGGAATTTCATGTCGTCGAATACCCGAACTGGGCGGCGGTGGTGTGCCTCGATACCGAGGGGCACCTCGTGCTGGTGGAGCAATATCGGCACGGGATCAGCCGTTTAAGTCTGGAGCTGCCCGCCGGCGTCATCGAGCCCGAAGAGGCGCCACACGACGGCGCCCGGCGCGAATTGCTCGAGGAAACCGGGTATGTGTCGGACGACTGGACGTTCCTCGGCCGCTGCGCCACCGACCCGAGCAACCACTCGAATTACGCTTACCTGTACGTCGCTCGCGACGCGGCCCCCGCGGCGGAGCAGGCGCTCGATCACGAGGAGGTCATCCGCGTGCACCGGATGCCCATCGACGATCTCAATCGGGCGCTTGACGCCGGCGACATTGTACACGGCATCCACCTGACGGCGCTCCTCTGGGCGAGCCGGCGCGGCTTGCTCGTGTGACGAATTATAAACAACGATCTAACCCGACGACCTACGATGGCGCAGATGGGCCAGCTTGCCTGGCGGAAGACGATTGGATGGGTGACGCTCGGGGGTTTTATACTGGGCGCCCTGGTGCTGGCCCTCCTACCGGGCCGGGGGCCGGGGCATGATTATGTGATGGCGGAACTGCGCGTCGTGCCGACCGGGTGGGACTCCATCCGTATCGAGCCGGTTTTTGCCCGGCGCTCGGCGCTCGGCCGCGACCAACCTATCACGCCTGATAGCCTGACGGTCTACATGCTCGATGCGGCCTACGATACCCTGTATGCCGGCGCCGACCTCGTACTCGCGCTGCCGGACGCCGACCTCGGCAACAACGAACGCATCCTCATCGATGTCTGCGGCAGGTTCCGATCGTATATCGTGTGTGAGCAGGCCTCGGTGCTGGCTTCCCCCAAACGGGTCCATGTCGAGCCCGATTTTATCTACCCACTCGAACAGGACGTACAACGGGGCGAATATGAGCTGCCGTTTATCGTGGAGCGCCAGGTGTTCGGCGATGAACAGGCCTGGGAGGTCATCCAGCCGACGCGTGCGCTGCGTGGGTATGTAAAAGCGTTTGTCGAGGGCCGCGCGAGTGAGCCGGTGCAGGTAGATTTCACTCGGGCCACGGGGCGCTTCGATCTGGCGCGCGATGCTAACTATCGCGACTTCAAGTTCGCGCTCGATTCCGAACTCCGCAGCCGGCAGTCGGCCACCATCCGGTTCGATGTGTTCGTGGCGCTCCGGGGCATCGATGCGGCCGTGGCGTCGCTTACCCGGAACGTACGGGTCAAGACACAGGAAGAACGCCAGGCCGAGGTGGGCCGGCTCGCCGAATTCGCCGCCGACCGGATCATCGAGATCATCGACCCCTTCGTGGACGAACGACGCAGCGTGGCCTATATCGACACGTGGCAGTTCAATGCCATTCGCGGGATGTACACCGCGGAAATGGAGGTCAACTGGAGCAGTACCACGTTCGTTCGCAGCCGCTATAGTCTCCGTGGCCGGCTCGACATCGCGGAGGATGGCAGCAGCGCCGCGTTTGTACTGACCGATGGCGACCGCAACGGCCGGCGTCGATGGGAGTCGCGGGTGAATGGCGATCGACTGGACCTCGGCGCGATCGACACGGGCGGGGCCTCGATCATAGACGCCGGGCTGTATAACGAGTCCGACGGCCTGCTCGTCCTCGAAGCCGAGCAGTTCGACGCGTCGGAGCCTACCGAAGATCAGGCGTGGGAGATGCGGACGGACAAAGCGGGGTACCAGGGCGCCGGCGCTGTCGTCGCGGGGCCGGATGACAAGCGGGTGGTGGAAGAGCCCGGGCGGGGCGCCAGCCCCGGTCTGGTGTACGGTGTCCGTATCGACGAACCGGGCACCTACTATGTGTGGGTCCGCGTCTGGGCGGACGGGACCGAGGACAACTCGCTCCACATCGGGCTCAACAGCGTCCCGCAACGCTCGGCCCTGCGGATCGAGACGCAACGTTACGACCGGTGGCAATGGACGAGCGACGTGCGCGGCCGGCGGGGAATCGCCACCCTCGAGGTCGAGCGCTCCGGACTTCACTCAATCCATCTCTGGATGCGCGAAGACGGACTGTATGTCGATCAAATCCTCCTCACCCGCGATCCGGAGTTTGAGCCGGGTGATGGACGGTATGCCGCGAGCAACCGTGTGGAGCAGGAGGATGACACAGCCGTGGTGCCTTCGTTCCCCGGACGACGCAATCGGTGAGAGCGAGCGAGTTTCGGGTTCAACGTTTCGGGTACGGAGTGGCTTGCCCAAAACCCTGAACCCGGCCCCTCACCCACGCGTCGTATCCGCTACCGGGCGTTTGGGGTCGCGCAGGAGAAAGCGGATAGGGAGCCGCATTTTCACCCGCACCAGTTCGCCGTTCTGCCGGCCGGGGACAAAGGTGGCGTGGCGGATAGCGTTCACCGCGACCGAATCACACGCCGGATGAAGCGCCTGCAGCACCAGGATCTGGCTGGTCGTCCCATTCGGCTCCACGACGAACTCGATCACATTTCGCCCCGACACATTGTCGCGCGCCGCTTCGGCCGGGTAATAGATGTTCAGATAAAGCGCACCGAGGCCGCCGACGATCTGCGGAGACTGATCCGCGAATTCGAGAATGGCCCCCTGGGTGAGCCGGCGTAGGTCGGCCACACGCGATGTGGTTTCATGGATCGCCGGCTCGGGGATATCCCCCGCTTTTTCGGCTTCGGGCGCTTCTTCTATCACCTCCGTCCCTTCGGGGTCGCTGTCGAACTTCGTTATCAACCCCCCTTCGATATCCTGCTTCTCGATGATCTCTTTCGGGGATTGCTGGAGTTGGATCCGCTCCTGCTGCGGCGACAGGCGCCACCCCTGCCTGGGAGCCGCGGCCTCCCAGGGGAGGCGAAACAACGTGACAGTAGCCACCAGCGCGAGGGTACACCCCATGGCGATACGCAACGGGGCATATCCGAGCAGCGTATTGTCGCATGGCCTTCTGCCATCGCGACGGATTCGTGCCAGGATCTCAGGAGAAGCGGTCGAAGAGGGCATGCCGGCATGGAGTTGATCTTCTGTGGAGACGATGCGTGCGTAAAATAGTTGCTGGGAGCCCCGGCTGGACAACGAGCAGGCGGTCCCGTACGTTTACCGCAACATCCGTTTATACACGTTTGTTGCGCGAGCCCTATCGGTTCAATTTGATTCTTGTGGATGTATGAAAGCACTCGTACTCGAAGAGGCCGATGGCCGGATAACCCCGTCCGTGCGTGAACTGCCCGATGCGGCGTTGCCGGCCGGCGAGGTGTGCGTCCGCATCGCCTATTCGTCGATCAACTACAAAGACGCCCTGGCGGTGATGCAGCGTGGCAGGATCGTGCGCGGCTCCTACCCGTTTGTGCCCGGCATCGACTTCGCCGGCACGGTTGAAACCTCCTCCGATCCGCGCTTCCCGACGGGCGCCGGCGTGATCGCTACCGGCTGGGGCATCGGGGAGG
>JAWXAX010000298.1 GCA_034439735.1 Rhodothermales bacterium
CCCCCACACCCGTCCGTCGTGGATCTCGCCTCCAAACGGCGGATGCGGCCAGCGGTCCGGATCGCCGACATCCACGTGATCCAGGTGCGTGTTGAGCATCATCGCCGGCGCTGCGCCGCGGCCGGCGATCTTACCGATCACGTTGCCGGCCTCGTCGATACCCACCTCGTCGTACCCCAGACGCTCCATTTCGGCCGCTACCAGGCCGGCGACGGCGCGCTCTTCGCCAGGCAAACCCGGCGTCTGGATGAGTCGCTGGAGGAAAGTGGTGCAGCCCGTCAGGTCGTTCATCGGGTTGGATAAATGGGTTTTATTCGTAAGTTAGGAGCATGAAGCCACGCATCGACCCACTCCGTGATGCGACAGGTCCGCACCAACGATCATTTGAGGAAGATACCATGTCGATCGCCAAAGTCATCGAAGTCATCGCCGAAGGCGATACCCTGCAGGGAGCTATTGAAAACGCCGCGAGGGAAGCCTCCAAGACCCTCAAGAATGTCCGCAGCGTCTACGTGGAAGGCATCCAGGGCCTGGTGGAAAACGGGAACGTCACGTCGTTTCGCGTAAATGCGAAGGTGACGTTTGTGCTTGAGGGATGACCTAAAGTACCCTGGAGATCAACCGCAGCGCGATCAGTGCCGCGAGGCCGGCGAAGGCCCATTTTAATCGCCGGCTCTCCAGGCGGTGGGCGGCGGCGACGCCGAGGCGGGCCGTGAACATAGCGGGGAAAACAAGCGCGAGCGCGTGGCCGAAATCCACGTAGCCGAGCGCGGTCTCGGGTACCGGCGCCTTCCAGCCGGCGACGACGTAGCTGATGGTGCTCACGCAGGCAATCAGAATGATCGAAGCGCTTGAGGTGCCGATGGCCATCTTGATGGGCATCCGCATCATCTTCGCGTACGCCGGCACCATCACCACCCCGCCCCCGACCCCGGCCGCCGTTGCCACGACGCCGACGAGCGTGCTCACGGCCGCCAGGGACGGCCAGGAGACGTTCAGGTCCACGACCGACGTGTCGGACGGGGCGTTTTTCTCGAATGTTTGTGCCAGCATACGTCCGGCCACGACGAGCAGGAGCGACCCGAACACAATCTGAAACACCTCGCCGTCGTACCAGGGTTGGGTAGTGACGTATCGGGTCATCAGCACCACGGCTACGGCGCTCAGGAGTCCCGTCCTCAGGGCGACAGAGGGGATGACCGCGCCTTTTTTGAAGTGGAAATATCCGCTCACCAGCGACGCGATGCACGTGCAGAACAGGCTCGTACCCAGGGTGAGGGGGGTGATGACGAGCGGGTCGATGCCGATGTGCTGGAAATAAAAGAAGAGGACCGGTGCGAAGAGGACACCGCCGCCGACACCCAGGAGGCCGGCGATAAATCCGGCCGCCAGGCCGGCGACAACAAGAATGGCCAGCTGGAAGAACTCCATCAGGGAGCCGTCAGCAACTGGTTATAAGCGGCTCGGTCGCCGAGGATGCGCAACGCTTCGCGGTAGTGAGGATCTTCAACCAGCGATGCCTCGACCTGGGCGGAATCGCCATAGTAGCGGGCGAGGATTTCGGCGCGTAGCAGTTCGGCGAGGCGTGGGCGGTGACGGTCGAAATCGGCGGCTTTTTCGGCCTGGACGGCCTTCTGAAGCGCCGCGGCTTCATCGCCAGCGTCCTCGTATCCGATGGCCGTCAGGCTGGCGGCCAGCTCGTCAGCCGAGTACTCGGCGGCGGTTTTGTACTCGAACTGCTGCTGCGTCAGCCAGGTCTTGAAGGCGGAGTAGACGGCCATATCCACCTCGAAATCCTTCGGGATCGCCGGCGTAGTGGCGGCGAAGTGGTTGGCGAAAAAGAAAAAAGCGGCGCGGCGTTGGAGGGCGGCTTCGAGTTCACTGACTTCGCCGCGAGAGACGTGCAGGTCGGGCTCGATGCCATGACCGTCCATCACCGTACGCCCGCCGGCGGTGGTGAACGCGCGGCGGAGCGAATCCGGGATGGTCGCGAAGTTGCCGTCGTGGCTGCGGTAGTCGATCGCCTGGATGCTGCGCCCACTGGGAATGAAGTACTGCGAGGTCGTGATCTTGAGCGACGTGTTAAACGGCAGCGGCTTGACGATCTGGACGAGCCCTTTGCCAAAGGTGGTCTGGCCGACGATGACGGCGCGGTCGTAGTCTTGCAGCGCCCCTGCGACGATTTCACTGGCCGAGGCGCTGACGTCGTTGACGAGGACGGCGAGCGGGAGGTCGAGCGTCAGCGGCGGCATCTTGCCCGTGTAGGACCGCTCCGTCTGCGGGAGCCGGCCTCGGGTGGAGACGATTTCTTTGCCCTGGGGCACAAATTGCTGGGTGATTTCGACGGCTTCCTCGAGGAGCCCGCCCGGATTGTCACGGAGGTCGAGCACGATGCCGGCGAGCTGGCCAGTCTCCTGCATGGTCTTGATCGCGGCGCGGACCTCTTCGCTGGCCTCTCGGGCGAAGCGTTCGAGTTTGACGTAACCGATGCCCGTCTCGGGGTCGAGCTGGTGGTGGCTGACGTTTTTGAGTTGAACCTCCTCGCGGGTCAGGAGGAAGTCGATGGGCGCCGGCGCGCCTTCACGCTCCACGGTGATTTCGACGGCCGTTCCAGGCTCGCCGCGGAGCAGCACCCGGAGATCGGCCAGCGTGAGCCCCACCGTGGACGTGCCACCGATGCGCAGGATGATGTCGCCGGCGCGAACCCCCTGTAGATAACCGCTGGCGCCTTCGACGGGTGATACGACGGTGATCTTGTCGTTCCGTATGCCGACATTCAGGCCCACGCCGGCGTAGCGGCCGCGGGTGATGATGTCGATGTCGGCATTGTCGGCCTCATCGTAGAAGTTGGTGTACGGATCCAGCTGGAGCAGCATCGCATCGATGCCGGTGCGCATCAGCGTCTCCGGATTGACGGGGTCTACATATCCGGTGACGAGTTCCTCGTAGAGGGCGCCGAAGATCTGGAAGTTCTTGCGGAGGGCAAAAAAATCATCGTCCCGCGGCATCCAGAAGCCGGCGAAGAAGCACGCTACGAGGAGAACGGCCAGGCTGGCGTGGCGAATGGGGTGCGGGACGCGTTTCATGAGGGGTCCGGTTCCGGTTCGGCCGCGGCGGCTTTCATCGCCTGGGCGCGGGTTTTTTGGACCCGGATGGCGACGAATATCGAGATCTCGTAGAGGAGATAAAGCGGCGTGCCGACGAGGATCATCGAGAACGGGTCTGGCGGCGTGAAGACGGCGCCCAGGATCAAGGCCACGACCAGGGCATAGCGCCGCGCGCCGCGCATGCGCTCCGGCGTGGCGATGCCCACCTTGGCCAGGAAGTAGACCACCACGGGCAGTTCGAAGAGCACGCCCGTGCCAAAAGCCCACATCGTCACCATCGAGAAGTACTTCGTGATGTCGAACTCGTTGCTGATCATCCCGGAGATCTCGTAATTCGAGAAGAACTGGATGGCGACCGGCGTGATGATGAGGTATCCGAAGGAGACGCCCAGCATAAAAAAGAACGTGGCGAAAAACGCGGCGAAGCGTAGGCCTTTCTTTTCGGTTTTATATAGGCCGGGCTCGATGAACTTCCAGATCGAGTAAATGAAGATGGGAGATCCCAGGACGATGCCGACGGAGAGGATGACGCCGAAGTGGACCATGAACTGGCCGGTGAGCACCCGATTCTGCATGACGAGCGTCTTCGCATCAAAGCCCATCAGTTTGTAGATGAAGAAATCCGCCTTGGCCGGCCCGAGCAGGAGTTCGTCGATGATCCATCCGCTGAAGAAGCTGCAGGCGATTGTGATCGCGATGATCCCCCCGATGCCACGGAATAAACTCCAGCGCAGGTCCTCGAGGTGGTCAAGGAAACTCATTTCCGCCATCAGCCCTTCGTCCTGATGCGATAACGGATCCGATGCGCCGTCTCCCTGGGAGGGATGGGTCACAGAGGTGGGCGAGGAGCCAAATCCAAAAAGCTTCATCGTAGTATGTACTCGCACGGGGCGAGGGAAGTGTAGCGAGACGGCGACAACTCAGGTAGCGTGTGTGCTTTCGCGCAGATTCAGATCCAGCAGCGAATCTACCCAGAGCCCTTCGCTTTCGACGCGGTTGCGTCCACCGCTCCAGGTGAAGTTAAACAGCGTCGTAACGCCAACCACGTCGAAGTCATCCTTTTTTAGTAGCGTAATGGCGCGTACCGCGCTCCGGCCGCTGTTCAGGATGTCATCGAGGAGGACGACGGGCTGCGAACGATCCAGTGGTCCTTCGACGAGCCGGCGGCGTCCGTGTTTCTTGGGCTGGTCCCGTATGAACCCACCGCGGAAGGCGGGTTCACCCGATGCGGCCAGGACGGCGCACACCAACGAGTAGGCCCCGAAGCCGTAGCCGGCCACCTGAGAGACGCCTTTGGCGCGCAGCCGATCCCCGAGTACTTCGCCGACTTCCTTGAACATGCTGCCATTGAGCATGGGGATGCGGGTATCGAGCAGCCAGCCGATGGGGTGGCCCCGGGGGTCGGTGATAAATTCGGTTTCACGGCGCACGAGGGACTGCTCGTACAGGCGACGCCCCAGATCCACGAGTTCGGCGTACGTCGAAGAGTTCAGCGCGGTGCTCGTCGAGGAGTGACTCATAGGGTGTCCTTCGAGAAGCTGCTCATCGGTTGGTGTCAGATGCGGACGAAGCGTGCGGCAGTCGACGCTCGCCGAAGCGGAGCGCGCTGGATAGGGGTGTCGCAGGACGCACGGCCCATTCCCTTGGAACCCAACTGGGGACATCGTCGGCCGTGGCCTGCGAGTCTGCGTAGGGTAATGGTAGATGTTGTCTCAATCTCAATCGCATCCACATAGCCGGGCGTGGGGCTCCTTTCTCTCACAAAGCGGCCCGATATGGCGGAGTTAGGGCGTCCTGTGGAGGGGAAACGACGCTAAACGACCTGTGCGCCTGGAATGCGTTCGGATCGAACCGTTCTTATCAAGATCCGTTCCGGCTCACGCCGTCACAAAATCGTAAAGCGGAAAACGTTCGCAGAGGGCATGAACTTCGGCGCGGACGCGGCTGATCTCCCCCTCGTTGGAAGGGGCGGTCAGTACCCGGTCGATGAGGCCGACAATATGCCTGAACTCCTCTTCGCCGAGGCCGCGCGTCGTCATGGCCGGCGCGCCGATGCGGATGCCGCTGGTCACAAACGGACTCTTGTCGTCGAACGGCACCATGTTTTTGTTGACAGTGATGTCTGCCTGCTGGAGGACGTTCTCGGCGTCTTTGCCGGAGATGTCCTTGTTGCGGAGATCGATCAGCATCAGGTGATTGTCGGTGCCGCCGGAGACGAGGTCGTACCCTTTATCGACGAAGGCGGAAGCCATCGCCCGGGCGTTGGCGACCGTGCACTTCGCATAGTCGGTGAAGGAGGGCTGTAGGGCCTCGCCAAACGCCACGGCCTTCGAGGCGATGACGTGCATGAGCGGCCCACCCTGGATGCCCGGGAATACGGCGGAGTCGAACAACTCGCTCATTTTTTTGAGCCGGCCGGATTTTGGGGCGGTCTTCCCCAGGGGGTTATCATAGTCCCGCCCGATCAGCAGCATCCCGCCCCGTGGGCCGCGGAGGGTCTTGTGCGTGGTCGTGGAGACGATGTGGGCATGGGGCATGGGGTTGGCGAGTACGCCGGCGGCGATGAGGCCGGCCGTGTGCGCCATATCCATCCATAGAAAGGCGCCTACTTCGTCCGCGATGCTCCGGAAGGCCGCATAGTCGAAGTCGCGCGGATACGCACTGGCTCCAATCGAAAGCAGCCGCGGCTTGATGCGTCGCGCCGTGTCACGTACCCGATCCATGTCGATCCGCCCCGCCATCGGCCCCTCCCGTTCGACGCCATAAAACGTGGCGTTGTACAGGAGACCGGAGAAATTAACCGGACTGCCGTGTGTCAGGTGGCCGCCGTGGGCAAGATCCAGCCCGAGGAGCGTGTCGCCGGGCTGCATCAGGGTGAGGTAGACGGCGGCATTGGCCGTTGCACCCGAGTGTGGCTGTACGTTCACCCACTCACAATCAAACAGCTGCATCGCCCGCTGGCGGGCGAGCTCCTCGGCCATATCGACGAACTGGCACCCGCCATAATACCGCTTGCCGGGCAAGCCCTCGGCGTACTTGTTCGTCAGGGTCGAGCCCATGGCCTCCAGTACGGGGCGGGATACGAAATTTTCAGACGCGATCAGTTCCAGGCCTTCGTTCTGCCGGCGCACTTCGTGCTGCAGAATGGCGAAGATCTCCGGATCGCGCGCTTGTAGCTCACTCATGGATGACGAAGAGAGGATTGGTCGCCGGGGAGAAACGGGAAGGGAGGCCACCCACCCAGCAGGCAAGCCCCCGGACGCCCGGTATGTTGACTATCGGTCGCGAGCCTGTTGATAGTTCGGAAATCGGACGGCGCAAGGTACTGTAAAAAAGCCGGCGATTGTGTGAATTTCATCCGCCCGGTGTGGCGTGGAGGTCTACGGCGGCCGGCGCCTCCATCTCGAAAAAGAAACCGCCCACACCCAGGTATTTCCACTCGCGGAGGGCTTCATCCGCATCGGGGAGGGAAACCTTATAGGTGCTGAGGATCAAGTAATTGTTCCGCTCGGTGGAGCTGACCATGAGCGAGGTATTCATGTTCACCTGCTCGCCGGTGAGCATCCGTCCCACCATATTGTTCATCGAAAGCTCCCGCTCGCGCTGCCTGGTCTCAGCTTCGATGTGATCCTTGAAGTCGTCCATCGTTGGATTGTACACCAGCAAGGTGACGATGGCGACGAACAGGAAAATGAGCAATGTGCGCATGGGGTTGGGCAATAAATGGGTTGCGCGGGCCGAGTATGTCGCTTCTGACGAAACGCGAGCTATAAAGTTGACATGCGGTGTAAACGCGCGCGGAGCAAACAGGCTCCCGGGTTAGGGGGATGCGGCAAGTTATGCACCGCGCTCCCGCGCCTCCCCCCGCGTCCTCTCAATGGCTCATCGCGTAGGAAAGCAGGTTGACGCCCATGCGGAGCGCGGCAGAGCGCAGCGGGTCCGGCACGTTGTGCACCTCCTTCGGCTCCCACCCATCGCCCAGGTCGCTTTCATACGAATAAAACGCGACAAGGCGTCCCTCCACGATCAGACCGAATCCCTGCGCCGGCTTCCCATCGTGCTCGTGGATCTTGGGCAGGCCTGCTGGGAAATCGAAGTGAGCATGATAGATGGGATGGTCGAACGGGAGTTCGACGAATTCCTGATCCGGAAAGACTTTCTTCATCTCCCGGCGGATATGCCGATCGAGCCCATAATTATCGTCGATGTGTAAAAACCCGCCGCCCTCAAGGTAGTGGCGGAGCCGGCGCGCTTCGTCGTCCGAAAACCGGACGTTGCCGTGGCCGGTAAGGTATACATAAGGATAACTGTACAGCTTGTCGCTGCCGAGCTCGACGACGTCTTCGCGGGGCGCGACGTCCATCAGGGTCTCGCGCCGCGCGAAGGCGAGCAATTCCCACAGCGATTGCTCGTCGCCATACCAGTCCCCGCCGCCGCCGTATTTGATGCGGGCGATGCGAAGACTAAACGGGTCCTGCGCCAGCGCTGGGATCGCCGTGAGCAGCATCGCAAGAAGGAAGAGACCGATCAAACGACGCATCGGGTATGGGGATAAACGTGAATTCGGCGCACGCGGTTTTCGTCGCGCGCCATCGCTTTGGGCGTGCGGTACCTACACAATGCCGGCGGATAGGGTTTCCTTGGTCGCGCCGCTCGGGTCTGCCCCAAGGACGCCGGGATCCCGAGCGCCGGTCTTGGGGTGTCAACCGGGTTCCGGACGTATCCTCAGCTAACGGCTCATGAGCCGCCCCCAACGATGAAATCCGTACTTCGCGCACTTCTGATCGCCGTCGCGGCAACAGCCGTCGTAGCGGCCGCGATCGCCACCACGCGCCGCCGCCCGGTCGCCGCCCTCGCCCGCTCGGCGTCCGCCTCGCTGTATGTAGACGCGGACGCGATGACGGAAGCCGAACGCCAGGCCCTCAGAAGTGAACTGGAAGGGATGGTTTGAAGGGTTCAAGGTTCAAGGTTCGAGGTTTAAGGTGAAGTACCTCAAACCTCAAACCTTAAACCTTAAGCTTCAGTAGCGTCCGCAGATCCTCGGCCATAGCCTCGGGAGGGGTTTCGTAGGCCCAGAGGAGGCGGGCGTCGCCGTTGGCGTCGAGGACAGTCATGCTGGTCGTGTGGTCGACGAGGTAGAGGCCGGCCGCATGTTCGGGGGCGTGGGCGGAGGGATATTCGTCCTGGTTTTCTGCGGGGGCGCCATGGCCCGCGTGGCCCGATTCGCCGGCCTTTTGGTGATGGATGCCAAAATCGCGGGCGACAGCGGCGAGGGTTTCACGGTCGGCCGTGAGGCCGACGAATCGCGGGTCGAAGCCGGCGGCGTAGGCCTGGATGAGATCCGGATGATCTCGATCGGGGTCAACACTGATCAGGGCTACCTGCACGTTGGCCGCGTCCTCGCCGAGTAGGGCCATGGTGCGTGCGAGCCGACTCATGGTGTTGGGACATACGTCCGGGCAGGAGGTGTACCCGAAGACCACGACCAGCGGCCGGCCGGCAAACGTGCTTTTGCCCACGGTTTCGGCGCCGGAGCGGAGCTGAAAGTCGGGCCGGGGATCGGCGGGATCGATGAAGGTGCCATGGAACGCCGGCGCCGGCGTGGCGAACCGCCCGAGCATCAGGATGGCGGAGAGGCTGATCCCGAGGATGACGCCTGCGAGGATGAGAAGCGTACGGGGCATAGTGCGTTACCCGGTTGACGGGCGGTCTCGTGTGCCCCAGCTAATGAGCCAGCAAGGATCGGGTTCCGGCTCGTTTGATGGTGTGGTCGGCAGCCAGAAGGTGTATCTTGGACGCTCATCCTCAAGCCATCCCTTCCCCATGATAGAAAAGAAGTATACCTACGCCGGCGCCCAAGCCACCGTCACGTACGATCTGGCCCGATGCATCCACGCCGCTGCCTGTGTGCGGGGCCTGCCGGCCGTTTTCGAGGCCGGTCGCAGCCCGTGGATCACGCCCGACGCCGCGCCGGCGGAGGCTGTCGCCGAGGCGGTTCTCCACTGCCCGACGGGCGCGCTTCGCGTGTTGGGAGTACATGAGACCGGGGCCGACGAGGCGGTCGTCACCGTCGTGGCCGACGGGCCGCTGTACGTCCGCGGCCGGCTTCACGTGCTGCTGGCTTCCGGGGAAATCATCCTGGAGGATACGCGTATGGCGCTTTGCCGCTGCGGCGCATCGAAGAATAAGCCCCTGTGCGACAACAGCCACCGGGACGCCGGCTTCTCGGATCCGGGCGTTCTGGGCGACCCGAAGCTCAAGGAGGCCGATGCGTCTACGACGCTACGCATCAAACTGGCTGACAACGGCCCGCTGCTGCTGGAAGGCAACGTCCGGATCGTCGGGGCCGATGGAGGGGCGGCGGCCGGTGTGAAATGCGCGCTCTGCCGTTGCGGGCAGTCGAAAAACAAGCCATACTGCGACGGCACGCACAAATTGATCGGATTCGTGGCGTAACCCGGCTCAAAAGACCCAAAGGGTTTCGAAAACCCTTCGGGTCTGACTCCTGATCAAAATGATCTCAGGCGACCGGTCCCCACGCCCAGGTCTCGTAATATTGCCAGCTCGTGTGGGCCCGCAGCTCTTCGATCTGCCGGTCCTGGGCGGCGAGGCTCGCCCGTACGATATCGCCGACGGAAAGGATGCCCACGATGCGACCGTCTTGCTCGATGAGGAGGTGGCGGATGAACAACTGGATCATCATCTCCTTCATCTCGTGGATGGTGGCGTCGATGGGGGCGGTGTGGAGGTCGGACGTCATGTAGTCCCCTATCAATGCGGTCCGTGGGTCGAACCCCTCGCCCAGTACGTCGTGCAGAAGGTCGCGCTCGGTCCAGATGCCGGCGATTCGCCCGTCGTCGTCGCGGACGAGCATCGCGCCGATCTTGTACTGGTACATCAGCGTGAGCGCCTCGGAGATGTGTTGGTCGGCCCGAACGGAAATCATCCGTTTCGTTTTCTGGGCCAGGATGTCAACTGCCGTTTTCATGGGACTACCCTCAATGTGGGAAAGCACAGGGATAAGCGGAGCGGAACTGCGGGATCTCCTGTCTATAGAAACGGCATACACCCACTCAGTGTCAACCCATCCTTCATAGAAAATTTATAATTCACAACGCTTCCCCCCGAAGCCTGCGCTATGCCCTTGAAAACGACCCATCTCCTTCTCGCCTTCTGCCTCTGTTTTGTCGCCCCCGCCGCCCACGCGCAGTATGCGCTGGACGACGTCCACCTCTTTGTCAATTTCCTGCCGGACGCCGCTGTGGCGTCGACGGGCTATGTAAACGCTGGGATTACCTACACGTCGTACGACTTCTTAGCGCAGACTACCCTGGGAGGTAGCATTCACATACCCTTTACGCCTCGCTTCGAGGGCGCGGCGGCGTTGCAGTACGTGTCGATCGACCCCGAAGTCGGCCGGAACCGGGACGGGATTTCAGACCTCCTACTGCATGTCAAGCACCACATTCCCGGCCGGCGCGCGCAGTTTGCCCTCGGCGGCTATATCATCCTGCCCGTGGGAGATGAGGAAGTGGGCGCGGGCGACGACCTCGACCTCGGCATCTTTGGCGCCCTTCGCCACTCGCTGAACGGGAGAACCGCGCTCACGGCCACCGCCGGCCTAGACTTCTTCGAACAGGGAGACGATTACGACCTGGCCCTGAGACTTGGCGGCGGCATCATCCATCGGACAAGCGACCGCCTGGCGCTGGTGGGCGAACTATTCATCCGCACAGAATCCGACACGGTGCTGCTGGCCGGCGGGCTCGACTATCGGGTAAGCCCCCAGGGCCGGCTCCGGCCCGGTCTGGGTATCGGGTTGTCGGACGAGACGGCGGACCTCTCCCTGGCGCTGTCCTACCTGCATTCCTTCCGCAATCGCTAGTTCTACCTCCGTTCGGGGCTCCCACCTATCCTGCAGCCGGCTCCCCTCGCATCTCCTTGTGTTCTTAACGCAGGCGTCATGAAACTCTCGCCCGAACCTCGTTTTTTGGCGGGCGATCTGTGTATTCCTCTTTTCATCTCTCTCCCGTTGGTCATGCCCTTGTTTAGATTCACGGCGTTGCTCCTCCTCGTCGTTTCTCCGGTTGCGGCACAGGACGCGGCGCCGTTCCGTGTCGCGCCTTACCTCCAATTCGGCACCAAGCACTCGATGGCCATCCTCTGGGAAACCGGCGAACCGGCTACCACCCGCGTCGAATACGGCGAAAGCCGCCTGGGCGACACCGAGCCCAACCTGTCGCAGTCCGTCGTATTGCCGGATACACGCACCATGCACGAAGTCGTGATCGACGGCCTGAAGACGGAGACGAAGTATTTCTGGCGGGTCGTCTCCACGACGGCGGCCGGCCAGACGCTGGCCAGCGAACCATCGACTTTCAGCACCGCCGTGAACGACTCCACGGCGTTCGGCTTTCTACTTTTTGGCGATACGCAGAACAACCCGCGCGTCTGGGGCAAGGTAGCGGAGCTGGGGTGGCAGGAACGGCCCAATTTCGGCCTGATCGCCGGCGACCTCGTGGATCAGGGAGGGGATATCGACGACTGGCTCGTCGAGTTTTTTCCTCCAGCGAATGTACTGATGGCGCGCGTGCCGCTATACCCGGCCATCGGCAACCACGAAAATGATCACCCCAATTACTACCAGTACATCCACGCGCCGGCGCCCGAGTACTACTATACTTTTCGGTATGGCAACACCGAGTTTTTCATGATCGACACCAACCGGGAGGTCACGGAAGGCTCCGAGCAGTACGCATGGCTCGAACGGGATCTGGCAGCCTCGGACGCGATGTGGAAAATAGCCGTTCACCATCACCCGCCCTACTCGTCCGAGGAAAACGACCACGGCGACACGGCCACCGGCTCTTCCACCTACGGCACGCATGCTCGGAACCTGGTGCCGCTATTCGAGGCGTATGGGGTGGACTTTAGCCTCTTCGGGCACGTCCACATGTACGAGCGGACTTGGCCGATTCTGGAGGGGGGCGTGAATCAACAGAACGGCGTGATCTACATCAACTCGGGCGGCGCCGGCGGCGGGCTCGAGGGCTTTGCGCCCACCCGGTCGTGGTTCTCGGCAAAGGTCAAGAGCGTGCATCACTTCGGGTACTTCATGGTGCACGATCAGACGATTTTTTTCCAGGCGATCGATGAAGAAGGCCGGGTGTTCGACTCCTTCCAGCTCGAAAAAAGCCCCGAGCGCCTCGCACGGGTCATGATGCCGCCGCCGCCGCGGTTCGAGGGGACGGATGCGCTGTTTCTCACGGATGTCGTTGTATCGCTGACCCCGGCGTTTGAAGGGGTGACGATCCGGTACACGATCGACGGCACCGATCCGTCGACCCGGTCGCTGGCCTACTCCGGTCCGGTCAGCCTGGATCATAGCGCCGTGATGAAGGCCGCGGCCTTTACGGAGGACGGCCGGCGCAGCCGTGTGGTCTCGCGTGCCTTTGAAAAAACGACCCTGATCGAACCGGTGACCGTGTCCGGCGCTCAGAAAGGGGTGGCGTATGCGTATTATGAGGGCCGCTGGGGTGATCTTCCGGACTTTGCTGCTCTGGCGCCGGTGAAGACGGGAGTCGCGGAACGGATCGACAGCCCGGCCTATCGCCTCCGTGAAGACGAATTCGGGCTGGTGTTCGAAGGGTATATCGAGGCGCCGAAAGACGGAGTGTACACCTTCACGCTCACCAGCGACGACGGCGCGCAGTTCTTTATGCACGATCGGCTGCTGGTAGACAATGACGGCCTCCACGGCCCTCGCTCCCGTCCCGGCCAGATCGCCCTCAAAGCGGGCCTTCATCCGATCCGCTTGACGTACTTCGACCGCGGCGGCAGCGACGCCCTTTCTCTGGAATGGGCCGGCCCATGGGTCTTCGACCAGCCGATTTCGAACGACGCGCTGTTTAGGGATTAATATCTCCCCGAATCGTAGGGCCCTGTTTCCTTTTGATCCCATAGCTTATGGACAGTGATGTTCGCGTGCGTTTATCGCCGGAAGGTGATGGGTTTGTAGCCACCCTCGAGGGCGTGGAGGGGCACCCAATAGCCTTTGCGTTGCCCGTACCGGTTGCGCAAATCGATACGGTCCTCGCCGGCACGGAGGAAGCCGTGTTGCGCACGGCCGGCGTGGCGACGCGGGGTGAGCGGGAGCGCAAGCCGGTCTCACCGGTGGCGCCGGACGTGTTGGGACGGACCTTGTTCGACAGCCTCTTCGGGGGCGCGATCCGGGCCCGGGTCGAGGCGCCGGGTACAATCGATGCGCCCCGGCGGATCATCGTGCAGATCGATCCGAACGATAGGCGGATGGCTCCGTTGCTCCGGTTGCCCTGGGAACTGGCCTGTGCGCCGGATACCGGAGAATACCTGTCGCTGTCCGAAACGACCACGTTGTTTCGGTACATGGATGTGGGCCATGCCGATACGCCGGCTTCAGTGATGTTGCCGCTGCGGGTGCTGGCCGTCCTTTCGAGCCCATCGGACGAGGCGCCGCTCGACCTTGCCACCGAGCGCCGCAAGATCGAGGCTTCGTGGGGGATGTGTTCTGGCGTGGAGGTCGAGTTTCTGGAGGAGGCGACCCGCTCCGCCCTCGAGAAACGACTGGTCGAAAGATCCTATCAGGTCCTCCACTACATGGGGCACGGCGCGTTTAACGACGCCACCGGTGAGGGGGCGCTGGTCATGGAGGACGACGCGGGGAAGCGGATGCTGGTCTCGGGCACCGAGCTGGCCGGCATCGTAGCGAGCGCCGAAACGCTTCAACTCGTCTATCTGAATGCATGTAACACCGCGCAATCGAGCGAGGATGCGTCGCACAATGTGTTCGCCGGCGTGGCCGCGGCGCTGAGCGCGACCGGCGCCGTGCCGGCTGTGCTGGCGATGCAGTTTTCGATTTCTGACCGGGCGGCGATCGTCTTCGCCGAGCATTTCTACAAGGCGATCGTGGATGAGCAGCCGGCCGACGTGGCGGTGGCCGGAGCGCGGCGTGCGCTTGTCGAGGCGCACCCCGGCACGCTGGAGTGGGTAACCCCCGTTCTCTACATGCGGTCGTTGAGCGGCCGGCTGTTCGACTTCCTCTCGATCTACGGCTAAACCTGGATCAGATGATTTTTGATGGTTAATCGTTGAGGGTCGATTCATCAACCATTAACCATACTTCCAAGTCAGCTCACCCAGCGTCTCTTGGATAACCTCGGTGTGTAGAAACCCGCCGCCCCGATGTTGCCAGAAGGCCTCGGCGTAGGCGACGCCGATTTGCCGGCCGAGGACGACGTCTTGCTCCTGCAGGAGTTCTTCGATGAAGTTCGCCCGCTTGAACATCACCTGCATGAGTTCGAGCTGAGACTGGTGACAGGCCAGCATACGCCGCTTGAGGTCGATCACCGAGCTGATATCCACCAGAAAATGCGGTTGCACCGGGTCGCCCAGGTGGGTGGTTAGGCCCAACGGCGCGCTGTGGTAGAGGAGGGGCGTGGCCGCGAGGGGGCGTTCTTGGCAGGGCAGGTTCGGCAGCGTGGCCATCATGGTTGCGATCTCCACCACGTTGGCCGTCGTCCGGTGGTCCAGGTGGTAGTCGTACGGCAGGTGCGTGATCACGATGTCCGGGGCGGCGCGGCGTATGGCGCGGGCCGTGTCCAGGCGAAGTTCAGCGGTGTCGACCATGAATCCGTCGCGCGCGCCGACACACAGGTAGGGGGCGTCGATGATCGCCGCGGCGGCGGCGGCTTCGCGGGTACGGGTAGCGACCGTTTCTTCCTCGGTCATCCCGATGCCGCCCATGTTGCCGCCGGTCATTGTGCCCGTGGTGATGTGCCAGCCGTGCTGGTGGAGCAGCGCGAGAGTGCCGGCACAGAAGATTTCAACGTCGTCGGGGTGCGCGAGCAGCGCGAGTAGGCGTGGAGCGGTAACGTTCATCTGCACGGATTCGGTTTACGAGGTCACTCCTGACCGGAGGACGAGGTGTCGATACTGGCGTGATGGGTTCTGGCCTGATCGACAAAAGTCTTCCACTGTTCGAGGCTCGCAGGGTCCCAGATGGCCACCAGATCGGTCCGGGCTTCCTCCTCGGACACGCCCTCTTTGAGCGTTCGGTACAGGTAAACGAAGGTAGACACGCGCATGTTGGCGAAGCAATGGACAAAGACCTTGCGATCGCGGTTCTGCGCCAGAATATCAAAAAAAAGCGCGAGATCGCGCTGGGCCGGCGCCTCCCACGAAACCGGGATATGGACGTACGCCATCCCCTGCTCGACCACCCGGAAGCCTTCCTCTCCGTTCCGATCTTTGTCCGCCGTGGCGAGGTTGATCACCAGTTCGTAACCGGCGGCTTTGAGTGAAGCGATGTCATCATAGGCGATCTGGCCGGAGGTGGCGAGGCGGTCGTCGATTTCGAGGAAGGCTCGGATGTGGGAGAGATCGGCCGGCTGGGCCGTGGAGATGGGTGGATGCATGGCCAGCAAGATGGTAAAAGAGGTTAGTAGGATCGAGCGAGACATGGGCGTGTGGCTTGGTGTGGAGGCTGGTGGTGCGGGGATGGTTGCGTTGACGGTTTAGTAGCCAGCCGCGGCGGCGATACGTGCGCGATGACATATCGGTTACCCAAGGTACGGACACACGCCTGTACATTTCAGCATTCCTCCTTAGCTCCGGCGCCCCGTAGATCGATCGATGGCGAATTCACACCGTGAGACGCGATGGAGCCAGGACCTTCGCCAGGCGTAACAGCCTGGCGCGGCTCGGAACCAACCGGAGCCGTTCCTTACATACACAGCATCCTATGGCTCAAACGATGAAATCTGCCCCACTCCTGTTCTCTATCGCCGCTCTCCTGGGCGCCTGCGCGTTGCCGGCGGAACACGACGCCATCCCTGCGGCGCCGGCCGCCTTCGCACCTTTACCCGATGAATTCGGCGATTACTGGTATCAGGGCGAGGCCGAGATCACAAGCTACACCCTGGAACAGGCTCGGTATGGAGAGATACACCAGGGCGAGGCCGTGCTCATCTTCGTCACCGAGGATTTCTCTCTGTCCAATCAGGTGAAGACCGACTTTCCCGATCGCTCTGACAAAGATCGGGTGACCGTCCTAAAGCTCAACCTGACGAAGAACTTCACGACGGGGATCTATCCCTATTCGATGATGTCTTCCGTATTTACCCCTGTCGAGCGCCACCGTTATCCGCATTCGCTCAAGGTTACGACCTCGTCTCAGGAGTGGTGCGGCCATACATTCACCCAGTTTAATCTGGGCCGAAACGCCTTCGACGTCAAACTCTACTCGTATTTCGAAGAAGAAAGCGACCAGCAGATCAAGATGGACGATGTGTTACTGGAGGATGAACTCTGGTCGCTGATCCGCCTCGACCCGGACGCGTTGCCTTCGGGCGAGATCGACATAGTGCCCGGCACCATGTACCAGCGACTCAGCCACGACGAATGGGCGGTCCGAAAGGCGGCCGCTCGGACAGAGAGCGCCGGCGACAGCCTGAAGGTTTTCACCCTCACCTATCCCGAGCTGAACCGGACTCTGTCGATCCGCTTTAACGCCGCATTTCCCTATGTAATCGAGGGCTGGGAGGATACTCACCGATCTGGCGATCGCGTGCTCACCACCCGCGCCGCGCGCAACAAGCGGATGATGCTCGATTACTGGGGCCGGCACAGCAACGCCGATCTGCCGTTACGGCAGGAGCTGGGGTTGGAATAAGGATCAGTTCCGCGGGTTTCAAGGCAAAACGCTTGCTGGACCTCCTGCAGCACTTCCATCGCTCACCCCGCAACGATCGCGTCTGCCTCAATTTCGACCAGCATGGCCGGGTTGATGAGCCGGCTCACTTCCACCATGGCCGTTGCCGGGCGAATGTCGCCAAACGACTCGCCGTGCGCCCGGCCGTACTTTTCCCACTGGCTGATATCCGTCACATACATCCGTGTCCGCACGACGTCGGCCAGCGTGGCGCCGGCGGATGTGAGCGCCGCCTCGATATTGCGCAGGCACTGCCGCGTCTGCTCGTAGGCGTCGTCGGGTGCGACGATGTTGCCGGCGGCGTCCGTGCCCGTGGTTCCAGAGACAAAAATCTGGTTGCCCACTTTCACCGCTCGGGAATACCCGATGATGGGCTCCCATGCTGTTCCCGTGCTGATATTCTGTCGTTTCATGATGTGCTGCTGGTAAGAAGGACTGTTGGAGCCGTCGCCGGCTTCGTAGAGGGCGCTGGTATTCGTCCGAGCGTCCGGGGATCCGATTCCTGGATAATAAGTTAAGCGGATTATAAAATTACGGGAGCCTTATTGGACTTCTGTGGATATATTTGTACCGTGCAGTTGATGGTGAGCGATCACAACGGAGCGTACGTCCGCAGATCATGATTCTGGCCCGTTTCACTTCCTCTGAATACCATCGTTTCACCTGCTTCTTCCTGTCTTACCAGGGCTTCCAGACTTCGACAACACCCGGTACTCGATGAAGCCATGCCCGGCCGCACCTTCTGCCCCGGCATCTCGCGAGGCGTTGGCCTCTTCTGCTTGCGGGCGGCAGCCTTTGCGCTGTCTTGCAACAGGCCGTCATCCAACAGGCCGTCATCCAACTGGCCGTCATCCAGTACAGCATTTCTTGTGCCACCATGAAGATGCCCCATTTTCTCGTAGCGACATGCGCGATATTAACCCTGATGATCCTCGTGATCGACCTGCTCACGGCAGGTGATGGAGGGGGAGATCTGCCGTTTGTGTTGGGAGGCTTCCCGTATATCGCGGTCATTCTTGCCACGTTGTGGTTGCCCGGTCGGAACTACACCGTCTTTTTTGCCGCGCTCACTACGTTGCTCAGCCTGTTCATGCTGTTCGTGGCCCCCTCGATCGCATGGCACGACGTCAGCAACGCCCTGATTCCCAACATCAACCCACCCGACCCGCACATCTACGAGTTGAGCGTAGGAAACCGGCTGCTGTCGGTATTTGCGATCTGGATCACGGCGATTCTGACGATTCAGCGTAAACGTTCGGAGGAACGGTCGCAGTCTCTCGGCGCTATCGTCCAGTCCTCGAACGATGCGATCATCGGGCAGACGATGGATGGCGTGATCACCTACTGGAATCGCGGCGCGAGCCGGATCTATCAGTATACCGCCGAAGAAGTGGTGGGCGAACACATCAGTATGCTCTGGGCACGGCACACGGCCTCGGCGGTGGAGGAGGAGATCATGCGTAAGATCCTGGAGGGCAACCCGCAGGAGCCGTACGAGGCCGTCCGCCGGCGAAAAGACGGCAGCGAATTCGACGTATCGATAGCTATCTCCCCCACCCTCGACGAACGAGGAGAGCTCATCGGGCTCTCGGAAATCGGACGCGACATCACCGACCGGAAGAAATACGAAACGGCCCTCATCGACGCGAAGGAGCATGCCGAGCGGGTGAGCAAGTTGAAGTCGACCTTCCTCACCAACATGAGCCACGAAATTCGCACCCCCCTTTCCGGCATCCTGGGGTTCGCTTCCATCCTCGCGCAGGAGGCCACCGCCGAACAGCACGAACTGGCCATGTTGATCGAAAAAAGCGGCCGGCGGCTGCTCGACACCATCAACTCGGTACTGGATCTGTCGATGCTCGAGTCGGACTCCTTCACGCTCCATCCGGCCGAGATGAACCTTGCCCGTGAGGTGCGGGAGAAGATCGAACTCCTCCAGCCGCTCGCGCTCGAAAAAGGGATCGAGCTGACGGCCGACGTGCCGGCGGAGCCCTGCGAGGTGGTGTTGGATCATGCCTGCCTCGACCGGATCCTGAACAACCTCATCGGGAACGCGATCAAGTTCACCCCGCGCGGCTCGGTCCAGGTGAAGGTGTTCCGCACGGCGTCGCACGTGTCCATCCGCGTGGCGGATACCGGGATCGGCATCAGCAAGGAGTTCATGGATCGGCTATTTAACGAGTTCGAGCAGGAGAGCAGCGGGATGTCTCGTCTTTATGAAGGCAGCGGCCTGGGACTTTCGATCACGAAACGCCTCGTCGAACTCATGAACGGCCATATCGAGGTGGATACCCAGATGGGGGTCGGCAGCGCCTTCACCGTACACTTCCTTGCCGGCAAACAGGCGCCGGACGAGCAGATCCGCCGCGACCGCTCCCGACGGCGTCGCGCCACCCGCGGCCGCGCGATTAAACGAACCACCCCGGCACGCGTCCTCCTCGTCGAAGACGACCCCCAGATGCGTATGCAGATGCGCCTCCTCCTGCAGCGGGCCTGCAACCTGGACCTCGCCGAAGACGAAGCCGTCGCCCTCACGATGGCCCAGCGCAACCGGTACGATCTCATCCTGCAGGACATCAACATGGGCCGCAAACACGCCGGCATCGATGCCCTCCAGGCCCTCCGCCGGCTGCCCGACTACGATGTCGTCCCCGTCGTCGCCATGACCGCCTACGGCCTCCCCCGCGATCGCGAAGACCTGCTCCAGGCCGGCTTCGACGAATACCTATGCAAACCGATCACGGAAGAACAACTGTTTTCGGTGATCAATCAGGTACTTAAAGAAGATTGAATCAGGAAAAAGGAAAAAGGAAAAAGGAAGAAGGAAAAAGGAAAAAGGAAGAAGGAAAAAGGAAAAAGGAAAAAGGAAGAAGGGAAAAGGAAGAAGGGAAAAGGAAGAAGGGAAAAGGAAGAAGACTGCAGGAAGGATTTCGTGCCATTTTTCCTTTACCATTTTACCTTTTACCTTTTGCCTACCCTTTTGCCTTTTTCATGCTGGCCGCGTAGCGCCGCACCAGCTCGTCCGTCATGACGCCCAGGAGGATGACGGCGCCGATGATGGCAAATTCCAGCTGGGTAGGGATGCCGAGGATGTTAATAGCGTTGTACAAGACACGCATGACGGCAGCCCCGATGAGGACGCCCAGGATGGTCCCTTCACCGCCCCGCAGGCTGCAGCCGCCCAGCACCGCCGCGGCGATGGCGTAGAGTTCGTAGAAGTTGCCGTGTACCGCTGGCTGCACCGAGTTTACGTCGAGCGCAAACAGAATCCCGCCAATCCCCGAGGTCAGCGCGCAGATCACGTACGCCACGACGATCATCTGTTTGGTGTTGATGCCGCTGTAGCGGGCGGCCTCCTCGTTGCGCCCCAGGGCCAGCAAGTAGCGGCCCCAGACCGTGTAGTTGAGGAAGAAGCCGGCGAGCAGGCCCAGCACGATCAACACCACAAACGGCATCGGGAGACCAAACGAGTCTGTGATGGGGATACGGCCGATGGCGAGCTGCCGGAGGCCGTCGTACCCGTTCCCGAACCCCTGCGTCGCATCACCCGTCAGCCAGCGCGCGAACCCACGGTAAAAGAGCAGACCGCAGAGGGTGACGACAAACGGCTGCAGGCGCATCCGGGTGATTAGCACACCATGTAACACCCCGATGCCGAGGGATAGGGCCAGCACCGCGATGATTGCCGCCGGCACCGACCAGCCGTAGGACACCATAAGCATTGGCAGCATCACCCCGACCAGCCCCACCAGCGAACCCATCGACAGATCGATCCCACCTGTGATGATGACAAACGCCGCCCCGATGCTGATGATGCCGAACAGGGAGGTCCACCGGATGGTGTTCTGGATGTTGTAGGCCGTCAAAAACTTGGGTTCGATCAAGGCCGTCAAGATCAACACGGCGAGCAGCAGGCCCAGGATGCCAAAGATTTTTTTCATTCGTATCGATCGTTACACGGGGTTCGGGGCGCCGGTGGCCAGATGCATGACGGCCTCCTCCGAGAGTTCGCTACGCGGTACTTCGCCCGTGATGCGGCCCTCGTGCATCACCAGCACCCGGTCCGACATCCCCAGGATCTCTTCCAGTTCACTACTGACAAACAGAATCGCCAGCCCTTCGCGAGCGAGTTTCTCCATTAGCCGGTACACCTCTTCCTTGGCGCCGACATCGATGCCGCGCGTCGGCTCGTCGAGCAGCAGCAGGCGTGGGCTCATGGTGAGCCATTTGCCGAGCACCACCTTCTGCTGATTGCCGCCGGAGAGGAAGCGGACGATCTGGCGCTGGCCGGGTGTCTTGATGCCGAGCTGCTCGATCATCGCCGCGGTGTCGGCCTCCTCCTGCGTGCGATTCAGGCGTCCGCCCGGCCGGCGGTTGCGCCACAGCCCCGCCAGGCCGATGTTGTGACGGACGGACATGTCGATCACCAGCCCCTGCTCCTTCCGCTCCTCGGGCACCAGTGCGATGCCGGTCTCGATCGCGTCCATCGGCGAGCGAAACGTTGTCTCGCGGCCTTCCATCTGGATCGATCCGCTCAGCGCGCGGTCCACCCCGAACAACACGCGCAGCAGCTCGGTGCGACCGGCGCCGACCAGGCCCGAAACGCCGACGATTTCGCCGGCGCGGACCTCAAACGAGATCGGATGCGCCGGCCAGGCCGGCGTAACGAGGTCGCGCACACGCAACACGACCTCTCCAATAGCGTGCGACGAGCGGGCATAATACTTCGAGACGTCGCGGCCCACCATGAGCTGGACCATCGCCTCGTGGTTGATTTCGGCTCGCTCCAGCGCGCCAGCGTTTTTCCCATCGCGCAGCACCTCCACCCGGTCGGACAACCGCTTGACCTCGGCCATGCGGTGCGAGATATAAACCACGCTCACGCCGCGGCTGCGCAGGTCCTCCACGACGGTGAACAACTGCTCGGCCTCGCCGGCCGAGAGGCTCGACGTCGGCTCGTCCATGATCAGCACGCGGGCGTTGGCGGAAAGCGCTTTTGCGATTTCGACGAGTTGCTGGCGGCCGATGGACAGGTCGCGCACGAGCGTCGTCGGCGACACGTCCAGCCCGATGCGTCCCAGGGCTTCTTCCGCGCCGGCGTGGATCTGCCGGCGATCCAGTACGCCCAGCCGCCGCGGTTCGCGTCCGAGGAAGATGTTGGCCGCCACGCTGAGATTGTCGGCCAGGTTAAGTTCCTGGTGGATAAACGCGATGCCCAGATCGGTCGCTCGCCGGCACGAGTCGATTGTCACCGGCTGACCATCCAGCAGGATCGATCCCTCGTCCGGACGCTGGACGCCGGCGAGGATCTTCATCAAGGTGCTTTTGCCGGCGCCGTTTTCCCCGATCACCGACAACACCTCGCCATGGCCCACATCCAGGCTCACGCGGTCCAGCGCGACCACGCCCGGGAAACGCCGCGTCACGGCGCGAACGCTGAGGAGAGGGGTCGACATGGGAAAGGGATTTAAGATTAGCGATTAGCGATTGGCGATTGGCGATTGGCGATTAGCGATTGAACCAGGATGTGACGTTGCGCGTTTTTCCGTTGAACGTTTTGTGTTTGGATACGCGCATTTGGTCAAACGCCCCAACGTTCGTTATTCGGCCGTCAGTTCCTTCAGCTCCGCCCAGTAGGCGTCGACATTGTCCTGGCGGATCGTGCGGGCGGGGATGTCGAGGAATTTGTCGTCGGTGAGGACGGAGCGGTCGCCGCGGGCGAGGGCGGCCAGGACGCGGACCGACTCGTAGCCGTAACGGTAGGGGTTCTGGACCACGGTGCCCTGGATGAGGCCGTCCTTGATGCCCTGGAGCGTGTCGTCTTCTTCGTCGAAGGCGATCACTTTGATCTGGCCGGTTTTACCGGCTTCCTTGATGGCCTCGAGGCACTTAGGCGGGTTGTACCCGAAGAGGCCGACCATGGCATCGAGATCGGGATATTTGGCGATGGCGTCCTCGGCCTGGGACTTGGCCCGCGCGAAGTCGAACTGGTCGGTGCGGGTGTCGAGGATGCGGTACTTGCCGCCATCGATGACGCCCTCGTTCGGGTCGCGGCGGTCCGGGTCGTGGGAGCGGTCGAGCAGCTCGTCGATGACGCCTTGACGGCGGAGGTCGGCGTTGAGCTGTCCGAGCCGGCCGACGAAGATCATCACGTCGCCGCCGTCGGGCAGGGCTTCCTTGACCAGCTGGCCCGACATCCGGCCGGCGGTGTAGTTATCCATCCCAATGTACATCAGCCGGTCCGTTTTCGGCGCGTCGGAGTCCTGGGTGATGTAGTGGGTGTTCGCGGCGATTTCGTTCAGAATATCCCCCTGATTTTCGGGGTCGATCGGGCTGACCGCGATGCCGTCGACGCCGCGGGCGAGGAGGTCCTGGATCATGCGCTTCTGGTCCGACGTCCCCTCGGGAGGCATGAGCACCTGGACATCCACCTGGAAATCCCGCCCGCCATCACGGGCGCCTTTTTCGGCGATCACCCAGAACGGCGAGATCCCGTTGGTGACATAGCCGACGGAGAGGGCGTTGCCGGCGCCGGAGCCGCCGCCGCATCCGGAGGCGAAGACCAGGGAGGCGATCAGCAGGAGGGAGGAAAGAGGCTTGCGCATGGTCGAGGCAGACGTATAAAGTGACGGTAGGCACCAAAGCCAGAAACGGGCAATAATGCGGGTTTCCAAACCGAGGAGCCGCAAAATGTTGCGTCTCCTTGCTGGCCGGGTGTAACGTCAGTTAGTTAAAAGGAACACGGTTTCGGAGGAATGCAGGCCGATCACAAAAACGATCGACCTCCGTTGACGGTCAGGGTCTGGCCGATGACAAAGCCGGCCTCCTCGCTGGCGAGGTAGGTGACGGCGCCGGCGACATCCTCGGGTAGGCCCCAGCGTCGCACGGGGATGGTGCGAAGATACGCATCTTTCATTTCCTGTGGATCCTTTTCGTGCCGCGCCACCGGTATCCATCCCGGGGACACCATGTTCACCGTGATGCCGTACGGCGCCAGCTCGGTGGCGAGGCTACGCGAAAGCCCTACCTGGCCCCCTTTTGCGGATACATACGCGGTAAAGGGTGCGACCCCCAGGGAAAACACTTCACTGGTGATGGTGATGATGCGTCCCCATCGCTGCCGTTTCATGTGGGGAAGGCAGGCGCGCGTGAGCAGATAGGGGCTTTTGACGAAGAAGTCGATCATCTGCTGAAACAGGGCCCAGTCGTACTCCTCGATGCGCCGCTGGGGCTGGTCGGGTGTGGCGTTGGGCACGAGGATGTCGATCGGCCCCAGCTCCCGGGCGATGCGGTCGCACAGGGACGTCACCTGCTCGGCGTCGGTGACGTCGGCCCGGGCGAGCAGACACGGCCGGCCGATGGCCTCGAGTTCGGCGAACGCTTCTTCGGCGCGGGCCTGGTTGTTGGCATAATTCATGGCGACCCGGGCGCCCTGGCGCGCGAGGTCGAGCGCGATGGCGTTTCCGAGGCCCGTAGAGCTGCCCGTCACGAGGGCGACGCGGTTGTTGATGGACATAGGTGCGCGTTGGCGAGGGGGAGCATGGACTGGAACGAGGAATCCCGAACCGATACCCTGGAGGGATGCCTAACCTACTGCAGGGATCGCGAAGGATCAACGGGCGCGGCGAGGAAAGGCGCCGCCGGAACTGTGGCGCCGGAACTGTGGCGCCGGAACTGTGGCATCGGAACTGTGGCGCCGGAACTGTGGCGCATACACCTGGCGCACAGGTTGCTGAATCTTTGGGTCAAAGGTGTACTGCGCCGGCCCGGATGTCGGTGTAGATTAGGGACGTTACAAATGCGCGCCGCGCCTCAGTAGAACGTACGATGTATCGGGGGGCATATCGTAGGTTTTATAGAGGACGGCGCGCATTCTTTATTTCAACTCCTTTTATTTCAACTCCTTTTATTTCAACTCCTTTTATTTCAACTCCTTTTATTTCAACTTGGCCCGGCCATCAGAGCCGTTGGCCGCAGTACTTACAGAATAACGCATCGAAGTCGTGCCCTTCCCTGCTGCAGGCCGGGCAGGCCTGAGTCGAGATGGGATGGATGGGTTTTCGCATCAGCTCGGCCGTGACCAGTCCGGTCGGCACGGCGATAATGCCGTACCCCAGAATCATAACGAGGCTCGCCAGGGCCTGGCCGAGCGGGGTCGAGGGAGAGATGTCGCCATATCCAACGGTTGTAAGTGTGACGATCGTCCAGTAGATGCTCGTGGGGATGCTCGTGAATCCGTGTTCTTCGCCCTCGATCACGTACATGATCGAGCCGATGATGACGACGAGGGTGATGACGACGAAGAGGAAGACCTCGATCTTACGCTTCGTGGCGTGGAGCGCTAAAACGAGTGTCTGGGCCTCCACCACGTACTTCGCCAGTTTCAGGATCCGGAAAATCCGCAGGATGCGCAGCAGCCGGATCACCAGTAGGAACTGGGTGCCCGGGATCAGTGCGCTGAGGTAAGTAGGGATGATAGCCAGCAGATCGACCAGGCCAAAAAAGCTCCGCGCATACATTATCGGCCGACCGACGCTGATCAGCCGCAGGATGTACTCGATCGTGAAGAGGATCGTGAACGCCCACTCGATGACACGTAGTTCAACTACGTAGGTCGCGCGGATCGAGGAAACACTTTCGAGGACCACCGCCAGCACGCTGAGTAGGATGAGCCCGATGAGCGTGATGTCGAACGCCCGGCCGGCTCGGGTGTCCGCCTCGAAAATGATGGTATGCAGGATATGGCGCCAGTCCTTGCGCGGTTCTTCGGTAGGCATGAGGTGTCTGGCGCGTACGTTCAATCCAGAAATTCCAGATACCCTTCGTTGACCAGATCGGCCAGCAGATCCTGGATGGATTCGTGGTTGAGGAAAGGGGCAAGCGTCTCGTGGTTCAGGGGGCCGGAGCCCGTGATGATGTAGATCGCGTCGGCGTGTAAGACGTCCACCGGGTACGCCACGCCACTGACGAACAGGCGGATGCCCGTGTCGGTGTGGGCGAAGGCGAACAGGGCGGCGGGGCTTCGGTAGAGTGAGATGCCCTCGCGCAGGAGATGGATGACACGTTC
>JAWXAX010000299.1 GCA_034439735.1 Rhodothermales bacterium
GGACCCGCTTCCGCAGCGCCTCGCGGCCCATTACCTCGCCTGTGTCGAGGCCGAGGACCGGCGGTCGCTCCAGCTCCGCCTTGAGGACCAGGGCCGGCGGTTCATCGCCCCGTGGTCGGGCAACGAATCGTTCCAGCACCAGGGGCTCGACTCGGTCTTCTGCCGGCCCGCCGGCGACGCCGAACGCGCCTTCCTCACCAAAGGCACCGCCGACGCCCGCGGGGCCGATACGGGGTTTTACGGCTACCCGCTCTGGTTCGATGGCAAGGACCGCCTCTCGCCGCTTTTTATCCTCCCGGTACTCGTGGAGGACCTCGGCGGCCGGGGGCCCGAGCGGTCGTACCTGCTCCACCGGTCGGACCGCGTCATCCTCAACCGCTACCTCTTCGGGGCCTTCAGTGGCGAGGAACTGGACGAGATCCAGCGCGAGCTTGAAAACGAGGACTTCCCCTCGTTCACCGCCCGCCTATCCGCCGCCATGGAGCACGCCCGATCGCCCCGATTCGATGTCGCCGAGCGCGCCATCGAGCCCCTCCCCACCGACGGCGGGCCGCGGTGGATTCGTACCCCCGTCTTCCTCCGCGACGCGCGCGGGCCCTACACGTACAACCTCCGGCAGGACCTCGCCGCCATGGCCCGGTATGCGTCGGTGTATGGCGAAGCCGGCGGGACGGCGCTGGGGTTGCTCTGGGAAAAGGCTGCCGTCGCGACAGACAAAACCGACGAGGCGCCGGCCGTCACCGAGCTCATCCCCCTGAATCCTTCCCAGGAGACGGCCGCCGGGGCCTCGCTCCGTCACCCGCTCACCGTCATCACCGGCCCGCCAGGCACAGGGAAGTCGCAGGTCGTGGTCGATCTCCTCGCCGCCTCCATTCTCTCCGGCCAGCCGATCCTCTTCGCGAGCAAAAATAATCAGGCGGTGGATGTCGTCCGCCAGCGGCTTCGCGAGGCGCTGGGGGAGGAGATGGACTTCAGCCTGCGCGTCGGCAACCGCGAGGCGATGGACGCGATGGCGCCCGAGATCCAGGAGCGCCTCGGCCGGCTGATGGAGGCCGGCCCGCCGAACGATGGAAAAAAGGCCCGGCAACGACTCGCGCGCATCCAGAAAAAAATCGCCACCCACGACGCCCGGCCGCCTACCCCGAAAACGGCGGCCACCCGTGAGGCGAAACGGCGCGCCCTGAAGGACGAACTGGCCGACGCCACACGCCAGCTCTGCCGGGTCGTCTGGGCCGAGCGGCTCTACCGCAACGCCGCCACCGTCCGCCGCGCGCTGAAGGACTACCGCGAGGCGCTGCGCGAAGTGGGCGGGCGGGGGAGCGCCTTCATCCAGTCGCTCGACCGCCTCGCCGCGGCGCAGCGCACCCTGGCCGGTTTTTTTCCCATATGGATCACCACGGCCCTCTCCGTCCGCAACGCCGTGCCGCTCCGCGCCGCGCAGTTCGACCATGTGGTGATCGACGAGGCCAGCCAGTGCGACATTGCCTCCGCGGCGCCGCTCCTCTACCGGGCGAAGCGGGCGACGATCATCGGCGATCCTCACCAATTCCGGCACATTGCCGGCATCGATGAAACCGTCGAGGCCGCCCTCGCGACGAGCGAGGGGCTGCTGCCGGAGTGGTCGTACGTGACCCACTCGCTGTTCGACGTGGCGGCCCGTGCCTTCGAGCGGGCTGGCCGGCGGGAGCCGCTGTTTCTGGAAGAGCACTACCGCAGCCACCCGGACATCATCTCCTTCTCCAACACCCAGTTCTACGGCGGCCGGCTGACGATCCGGACGGATCTGGAGGCCATGGGTCGCCGGCTGCCGGGTGTCGAACCCGGCGTGTTCTGGTTGGATATTCGTGGGAACGTCCCGCCGTCAACGCGGAGCGCCTACAACCTCGACGAGATCGACGCCGTGATGGGGTATGTGGGGATGCTGATGACCACCGCCGGCGCCGACGTGAGCATCGGCATCGTTACCCCGTTCCGGGCGCAGACGGACAGGCTGAAGTCGAAAGTACGCGACGCCCCCTGGTACGACGTCGCGGACCGCCGGCTGCGCGTGGGCACGTCACATACGTTCCAGGGGGATGAGTGCGACATCGTCGTGTTTTCGCCTGTCGTGGCGGATGGCATCCGCGCCGGCGCGCGGGACTGGGCGGCCACCACGGAGTCGCTCCTGAATGTCGCTGTAACCCGCGCCCGCGCGGCGTTGCACATCGTCGGGGACCGCGCCGCGTGTGAGGAGGCCGGCGGGGCGCTGGCGGCGCTGGCGCGGCATGCGCGGCATCTCGACATGAACAAGAAGGTTGATTAGGTGCCTTTTGCAACCTTCTCCTCCCAGCGCAGCGGATTCAGCTTCCGCCTCCGAACGGACCGGACGGGCGGCCCCTCCGAACCACAACAAAGGCCGGCCTCCACGCGGAAGACCGGCCTCGGGTTGCCCTGAGAGGGCTCGAACCTCTAACCTCCTGATCCAGAGTCAGGCGCTCTGCCAGTTGAGCTACAGGGCAGCGGAGTAAGTGCAAAAGGCAAAGTGAAAAGGGCAAAATGGGTGCCTTCCTTCTTATTTTGCACAGGGTGCTGAAATGCACTCATTGGGGTGCGGTTCCTAGGGGGAAAATCTTCGTGGGAGATTCAGCGATTGCCGGTGTGCCAGGCATTCAACGGCGTCACGTAAAGCGTCTAGTTCCCCGGCTCCTGGCCACCCATGAGCACCTCCACGCAGGCCGTCGTCACCTGGCCCACGAGCGCCGCGTCCATCTGAGCGCCCAGCATCGAGCGGGCCTTACAGAGTTCGACCGCCGTCGCCCCCTCCACATCCCGCAGGTTCGCGCGCGACAGATTGGCGCCGGTGAGGCTCGCGCCCTCCAGGTTGACGCCATCCAGGTTCGCACCACGCAGATCGGCCCGATCCAAATTGGCCCGAAGGAGGATCGCGCCCATCAACGTAGCACCTTTCAGATCCGCCCCCTGCAAATTGGTCGCCGTGAGATCCGCGTTATCCAGCTGCGCCGAAAACAGCGTCGCCCGCTCCAGATGCGCCGCCTGCAGGCGCGCGCCGCGCAGGTCGGCGCCATCCAGATTCGCCCGTTCGAGGCTCATCCCGCGCAGATTCTGGCCGCGCAAATCGGCCGACGCGAGCTGGACCGACGGGAGTTCAACCGGGCCATAAAACAGCAGACCCCAGGCCAGTCCGCAACACGCCAGAACCACGACCGCCTGCCGCGTGCGCTGGTCCTGCCGGGCCTCTTCCCACAGAAACGGCCGCGGCTTCAGCCCCCGTAAGGTCGTTGCGCCCGTTTTGTAGAACGCAATGCCCAGCCAGATGCTCGCCGCGAACAGCAGGAGATGATACGCCGTGAACGGCCCGTGATGCCGGGGAAGATATCCCCACATGAAATACAGCAGCGTCAACGGCACCACCGCCCAGGCCGTAAACAACAGCACGCCCCGCTGGAGCCGGTAAAACGGGATGGGGATATCTTCCAACTGCGGGATGTGCGAACGGATGAGACCGTTCATGAGCCAGGGAAACACCTTCTTGTCGACCGATTTCCCATCCGGGAAGACGGCCGGGAACAGGGCCAGGTCCTCCCACAGCCGCTGGATGTACAGGTGGAAAAACACGAACAACAGAAACACCGCGAGTGGGCCGATCAGGTAGAAGCCAGAGATCGGGATCAGCGTCCCCAGCACGGGCAGCGGCGCAGACGCCGTCCGCGTGACCAGGTGGATGTCTTGCGTCGAAACCACCCCCAGCCAGGTGTACAGGCAACACGCCAGCATGCCCAGGTAAAGCTGGCTCGCCTTGCGCGAGGCGGACTCCACGTGGTCCAGCCAGTCCAGCTTCTCAATCCCTTCCGGCAGCTCCGCGCCCGACACGTTCGCCCCGCGTAGCTGGTTGATCTGCAACCCCCGCGCCCCAAGCACATTCGCCTCCTGCAAGTTGGCCTCGTGCAACACGGCGTGGGTGAGGATCGCGTTGTGAAGGTTCGCCCGGCCCAGGTTTGTGCCCTGCATGTTCGCCAGCGACAACCGGGCTTCCTGTAGATTCGCCCGGCTCATGTTCGCCTTCTGGAGGCTTGCCTCCCGCAGGTTCGCGCGGAAGAGATTGGCCTGCGTCAGATTCGCACCCTGCAAATTCGCCAGCGACAGCCGCGCGCCCTGCAACTCGGTTTCCCACAAACTCGCCTTCTGCAGGTTGGCGCCGCCGAGTAGACTGCCCTGGAGATTCGCCTTCGACAGGCTAGCGCCCTGTAGATTGGCCTTGGAGAGATTGGCCTGGTAGAGATTGGCTTCGGAAAGATTGACGCCGTGGAGATCGAGCCCGCCCAGGTTCGCCCGCTCCAGATTTGCCCGCCGGCCCAGCTTCCCGGCCGAATCCACCCACGCGCGGTGCTCCTCGAGCAACCGATTCAACTCGGCCGTCGAGATCTCGATAAAAAAGGTCGGCTCAGAATCGTAGTCGGCCGGCGTCGTCCGGCCCAGGCCGCGCGTATTGGGGTCGCTATCCATGGATTGGGGTCAGTAGAAATCGATGGCACGAAAGGCCCCGGACTCGTCGAGAAGCTACCGGAGTACGTTGATTTCGTTCCGGCTACTCGGTGTTGCTGTATATTCGGGGAGGTTACAGGTTGACCATCTCCAACCTGCAATCCTTCGAGTCCGTCGGCTAACGCCGCCGTCCCTCAGGACAGACCTGCCAACCTGCAACCTGCAACCATCCCCATGCCAACCTACACCGACCCCCGTTACACCGCACTGCTCACCGACGAGCGGGAGGCACTGGTTCGTCTTAGGAGCCTGTTGGGGCGCACCGAGGAGGAGGCGCAGACGCTCCGCCGGCTGGACGATATCGTCGACAACCTCGACGCGTTGTTCCTTCTCGTGGTCGTGGGCGAGTTCAACGCCGGGAAGTCCAGCGTGATCAATGCCCTCTTCGGCGAGAAAATCATGGAGGAGGGGCCGATCCCCACCACCGCGAAGGTGACGGTCATCCGCCACGGGGAGGCTCGGATGGACCGCCAGGTTTCCGAGTTCCTGGTCGAGCGCCGGCACCCGTCGCCGCTGCTCCGCAGCATGAACCTGGTGGATACGCCCGGCACCAACTCGATCGTCCGCGAGCACGAAACGATCACGGAAAACTTCATCCCCCGGGCGGACCTCGTGCTGTTTGTCACGTCTTACGACCGCCCGTTGTCCGAGTCGGAGCGCGCTTTCCTGTCCTTCATCCGGGATGCCTGGGGCAAGCGCCTGGTGTTCGTGGTCAATAAAGTGGACCTCGCCCGCACCGAGGCGATGCTCCAGCAAGTGCTCGAACATGTCGCTGCCGGCTGCCGAGATGTCCTGCATTTCTCCCCGCCCATCTTCCCCGTCAGCGCCGAGCTGGCGTACGAGGCGAAACAGCTGCCAACGGGCCCCGAGCGCGACGAGCGGTGGGCCAGAAGCCGCTACGGGGCCTTCGAGGCGTTTATCGACGAGATCCTCACCGACACTGAGCGCATGGCCCTCAAGTTCAACGCCCCGCTCGACGCCGGCCAGCGCCTGCTCGAACACCTCGGCGCCCGGATGACCGCCCGCGCTCAGGTGTTGGGGGAAGACGAAGCCAACCTCGCGCAGCTCGATCAGCACATGGCCGCCGCGCGCTCCGAACTCACCGAGGGCTACACCCGCCGGCTCACGGAAGTGGACAACCTCTTCCTCCAGATGGAAAAACGCGGCGTCCAGTTCCTGGAAGACACGATCCGCATCTCCAAAATCGGGATGCTGAAAAATCGCGACCTGTTCAAGGAGGAGTTCGGCCGGCAGGTCATCCAGGACACCGACCAGCAGATCGAAGCCCAGGTCACCCAGGCCGTCGACGCCCTCCTCAAACAGGCGCTCAACCTCTGGAACCAGACGCTCAACGAATTCGCCGACCGCGTCCGCCGCGTTGCCGGGCCCACGAACTCCCAGCGGGGCGCCTTTTTCTACAACCGCGAAGAGCTGTTCCATGGCATCATGCGCGAGGCCGGCCGCAAGATCGAACTCTATAACCTGCGTGAAGAGGCCCGGCGCATCCTCGAAAACGCCCGCAACGCCGCCCAGATGTTCGTCGGCGCCGAGGCCGTGGCCGTGGGCATCGGCGCGCTCACGACGATCGTCATCAGCGCCACGGCGCTCGACGTGACGGGAGGCTTCATCGCCGCCGGCGTGCTTGCCGTCGTCGGCCTCATCTTCCTCCCGCGCCAGAAACGCCGCGCGATCGACGAGTTTCGGCAACGGGTGGAGGCCCTCCGCAAGGATGTGCGCCACGCCCTCGACGAGCAACTCGGCCAGGAAGTCGAGACTTCCCTCGAACGGGTCCATGAGACCATCCGGCCGTACAGCGCGTTTGTACATCACGAACGCCGGCTGGTAGATGAAGTCGCCGCCGAAAAAAAGGCCATCGAAACACGCCTCGGCGAGCTCCGCCAGCGGGTCAACCGGGACGTCGGAACGGTGGGGCTGGCGTCGTGAGGTGTGTGGATTCTACCCTATCCGTTACCCTTCATGAGGCATTTCTTTTTCATGCTGTATGGGATCGTGCTCGCCGTGGCGCCTACAGTAGCGCCGGCGGCAGGGCAAATCACGCACTTCATCCCGTCTGATTCGGAAGTCGACTCCACCCGCCTGGTCGATCCGGAATTCGGGTACGATACGGACTTCGACGTCGGCATCAGCCGCATCGAGAACGCGGACGGCAAGCGCAACCCCTATTTTGCCACGGCCCTCCTGCCCGAGTTCTCCTACGGCCTCTACAGCGCCGGCCTCCTCCTCAAGCTCCACTACAACCTGAAGGGGGGAGGAACACGAAAGGAGGATTACGACACATTCAGCGACTTCCTCAGCATCATTCGCTACATCCAGTACGCCGAAAAACGCGAAGGCGACCGCTACGCACGATTCGGCGAACTCGAAGACGCCACGCTGGGCTACGGACAGTTCATCAACTTCTTCCGCAACTCCACCAGCCTCGACAACCAGAAGCGCGGCCTGGAAGGGTACTACCGCCTGGGTAATTTTCAGGCCGAAGCCGTTTACTCCAACCTCCTCGCCGCCGAGGTGTACGGCCTCAGGGGCTCTTATAAACCTTTTTTCGCGGACCCCTCCCATCGCTGGCAGTTCCTCGACGTGGGCGTCAGCCTGGCCGGCGACATCAGCCGGCAGGGCACGCTCGTCAATCCTGACCTCCCCGGCTTCCCCTTTCTCACCGACCCGTCCCTCCAACGCCCCGACGTGCTCGACACCCCGGTCGGTGAACGTGCCTCGCGGATCGCCATGGTCGGCGTGGACTTCGGCCTGCCGATGCTGACCACCGAAACCTCCCAGACACTCGCCTACCTCGAGCTGGCCCAGATTCTCAACTACGGGCGTGGGGTATCGGTAGGGGTTCTGGGAGATTGGATGCTCGAGAACGACCTGCGCCTCTCCGCGCAGCTCGAACAGCGGCTGCTCGGAAAGCAGTACCTGGCCAGCTACTTCAACGCCCTGTACGAGGTTGAACGTTTTCGCCGCGTCGGGCTCGATGCCGACGGCGAAACCATCGATGCCCTCAATACCAAGCAGAATTTGCTCCTCTCGTACGATCGAGCCCGCCTTGGCACCTACCTCTCCATGTCCTGGCGTTTCCAACGAGCGCTCCAGTTCACCTGGAGCTACGAGTACATCTGGAATCAAGACAACAACGGCTGGTTTCACCTGGACGCACGGGTAAAATCAAAGGACCTGCCCGTATTCGTCCGCTTCTCGTTCGACCAGGTACGCGCCCAGCCGCTCCAGGCTCAGACGAGCACCGGGCGCAACATCACGTTGCTCCGCTTCGACGGCGCTTACCAGTTCTTCAAGTACATCATGCTCGGCTTCGGCTTTCGCCACAGCTACGAGCCCGTCTTCGACCGCGGCATCCCTACCGGCCTCAAACGCCGCCGGCGCGTCGAGCCCCGGATGCGGGTGATCCTTCCGCTGTAGCAAAACGCTCCAGCGATTAAAAATCACAGATGAAAGATTCGAGGGATTTGGAACACAGGCCGGCGTGTAGTCTACCATCTGCGCTTTTTGTCGATTACTCCTTTAATCACTTCGATCTTTAATTTTTAATCCCAGATACATTGTCGTCCGACCTCACATCCGATGAACGCTGGATGCGGCGCTGCCTCGAGCTGGCGGCGCGCGGAGCCGGGCGGGCGAGTCCGAATCCGATGGTCGGCTCCGTTCTGGTGGGCCCGGCCCGTGAAGTGCTCGGCGAGGGATGGCACGAGCGCTTCGGCGAGGCGCACGCCGAGCGCAATGCCCTTTCCGACGCCGAACGCGCTCACCCCGGGCGATCGTTCGAGGATGCGACATTGTACGTCAACCTCGAGCCCTGCAACCACCATGGCAAAACCCCTCCGTGCACGGACATCATCCTGGAGAAACGTATCCAGCGGGTGATCGTGGGAATGATCGACCCGTTTCCGGCCGTCTCCGGCAGTGGCATCGCGCGCCTCCGGTCCCACGGGGTGTCGGTCTGCCTGGGGGTCTTGGAAGCGGAGTGCCGGCAGTTCAACGAGGCATTTGTGCACCGGGTGCAGACCGGCCGGCCGCTCGTGACCCTCAAAATCGCGCAAACACTCGACGGCCGCATCGCCGCCGCGTCGGGCGATGCGTGCTGGGTGAGCGGGGAGACGTCGCGCGCGCTGGTGCACCGCTGGCGCGCCGAGTTGGATGCGGTGCTCGTCGGCGCGGGAACCGCGGCAGCCGACGATCCGGCGCTCACCGTCCGCCACGTATCCGGCCGGCAGCCTGTCCGTGTCGTGCTCGACCGCACCGGATCGTTGCCCCCCTCGCTGCAGCTGTTCACGGATGCACACGTGGCATCGACCGTCGCCGTCATCGGCCCCGGCGCCCGGCCGGCCTACGCCGCCGCGCTGAGGGCCGCCGGCGGACGACTCGTGGTCGTGGATGAGGCGGCGGGGCATCTGGATCTCCGTACCGTGCTGGACCGGCTGGGATCGGAAGGCGGACCCGGCGGCCGGCGGATGAACACGGTCCTCGTGGAAGCCGGCCCCGGACTCGCATCGGCGCTCCTGGAGCAGGACCTGGTGGATCGCCTGGCCGTCTTCATCGCCCCAAAAATTATCGGCGACGGGGCGCCCTCGTTCGCGCTCCCCGGCATCCCGCGCATGACCGACGCCATCCGGTTCTCGGAGTACCACTGGGAACCGTCGGGTGAGGATATGCTGTTCCTCGGGTATCGCCGGTTGTGACGTCGTCACATGAAATCTGGATCTCGCCCGGTACGCGCATGCCGCCCGATACGTCTTATACCTATGAGGACTTCGCCCTTCTCCCCGAGGGGGCGCCTTATCAACTCATAGACGGACAACTCGTCGTGTCGCCATCGCCATCCACCTATCATCAGACGCTTCTACTCCGTCTCGCCTCCCGCATCCATCGCTTTTGTGAGGACTCAGGACAGGGAACGGCCTTCATCGCACCCATCGATGTCTACCTCTCCGACACCGATGTCTACCAGCCGGATCTGGTCGTCGTCCGGGCCGGCGGGCTCGCCATCGTCGAACCCCGGCTCATACGGGGCGCCCCCGACCTGGTGGTCGAGATCCTCTCCCCGTCGACCGCCTACTACGATCTCCACCAGAAAAAAACGGCCTACGAGCGGCACGGGGTGGTGGAATACTGGGTGGTCGACCCGATCGAGCAATCGGTAGAGGTATTCGAGCGTGGGCACGAGGGGTTTGTGCTCCTCCAGCGGTCCGCCGGCGCGGAAGCCGCCACCTCCCGATGCCTGTCGGGATTCCACGTCGAACTCGAATCCCTCTTCCAGGGTTAAAGGGGCCGTTTCATTCATCAGCGGTTCCGCAACCATGTTTACGGGCATTATCGAAGAAGTCGGCCGGATCGCCGGCGTGGAAGACCTGGGCGGGGGGCGGCGTCTGCATGTCGAGGCGTCGTTTGCCCCGCAGCTCCGGCCGGACGAAAGCGTGGCCATCAACGGGGCGTGTATGACGGTGGTTCAGGTCGACGGCCTTTCATTCGACGTCGTCGTCGTCGAGGAATCCCTCCGCAAGACCACCCTCGGCGACTTCACCGCCGGCCTGCGGGTCAACCTCGAACGCGCCATGCGGATGGACGGCCGGATGGACGGGCATTTCGTGCAGGGCCATGTGGACGCGACCGGCGTCGTGGAAGAGGTCGTCGAAGAGGTCACCAACCGCCTCTACCGGATCCGGTTTGCACCGGAGTACGCCGGCTACCTCGTGCCGCAGGGCTCCGTCGCGATCGACGGGATCAGCCTCACTATCGCGCGGCTGGAGCGCGACACCCTCACCGTCGCCATCATCCCCCATACCCTGGCCCACGCCAACGTGCCGGCGTGGACGCCCGGCGCGCGGGTCAATCTCGAGTTCGACATGATCGGAAAATACATCGTCCGGTTCCTCGAACACCGAGGAAGGGATCCCGAGACGATGAGTTGAATATCATGGTCTGACAAGTTGGCATCATTCCCAATTACCCGCACCATGAACCCCATTTCCGACATCGGCATTCTCGACGATCTGGACGCCCCCCGCGCCGCCGGCCTGGAAGCGCCCGGCGCCCGGCTGGTGTATCTGGAGACGTACGGCTGCCAGATGAACGTGTCGGACTCCGAGATCGTCGCCTCCGTGCTCCGTGAGCAGGGGTTTGGCCTCACCCGGAATGCCGACGAGGCCGATGTCGTGCTCATCAACACCTGCGCCATCCGCGACAACGCCGAGCAGAAGGTGCGGCAGCGGCTCGCCACCTTCCGGTCCGAAAAACGCCGCGGCCGGCGTGGCCTGACGCTGGGCGTCCTCGGGTGCATGGCCGAGCGGCTGCGGCACAAGCTGCTGGACGAAGAGCAGCTCGTCGACCTCGTCGTCGGCCCCGACGCGTACCGGGATCTGCCCAACCTTCTGAACGCCTCCCGGGAAAGCGGCCAGGCCGCCGTCAACGTCCAACTCTCCCGCGAGGAGACGTACGCGGACATCAACCCTGTGCGTTATGACTCGAACGGCATTTCGGCCTTTGTGTCCATCATGCGCGGATGCGACAACATGTGTTCGTTCTGCGTAGTGCCCTTCACCCGCGGGCGCGAGCGCAGCCGGCCGGCGACAAGCATCCTCGACGAGTGTAAGCAGCTCGTCGATCAGGGCTTCAGGGAGGTGACGGTGCTCGGTCAGAACGTCAATTCCTACCGAGCGGACGACACCGGCGGCGGCGTCTCGTTCGCTGAATTACTCTACCGCATCAGCCTCCTGTCGCCGGATCTGCGGATCCGCTACTCGACGAGCCACCCCAAAGACTGCTCCGACGAGCTGCTGCACGTCCACCGCGAGCGCGCGAACGTCTGCAACTTCATCCACCTGCCCGTCCAGCACGGCAACACCGAGGTGCTGGCCCGCATGCGCCGCACCTACACGCGGGACGAGTACCTGGCCCTCATCGACCGCGCCCGCGCCATCGTGCCGGGCGTGTCGTTTTCGACGGACATCATCGCCGGCTTCTGCGGCGAGACCGAGGCCGAGCACCGGGACACGCTCAGCCTGATGGAACACGTGGGCTACGACAGCGCCTTCATGTTCATCTACTCCGAGCGGCCGGATACCTACGCGGCGCGTAAATACACCGACGACATCCCGATCGACGTCAAGAAGCGCCGGCTCGGGGAGATCATCGAGGTGCAGAACCGACTGTCGCTGGTCAGTAACCAGGCCGAGGTCGGGCGCCGGCACACCGTCCTCGTCGAGGGCCCGAGCAAACGCGACGCGAACCAGCTGTGCGGGCGCACGGATACCAACAAGATGGTGATCTTCGACCGCGCCGGCCTCGCGCCGGGCGACTATGCCGAGGTCATCATCACCGGCTGCACATCGGCCACCCTGTTTGGCGCCATTGCCTAGAGACCTTGCCTAGAGACCATGGATAGAGAATCCGTTCAAGAACGATTCGGTATCGTCGGCACGTCGGCCGCAATCCGCCACGTGATCGACCAGATGCGGCTGGTCGCGCGAACGGAGGTGAACGTCTTGATCCAGGGCGAAAGCGGCGTGGGGAAAGAGGTAATCGCCAGGGCGATCCACGAGATGGGCACGCGCCGGCATAAAGCGCTGGTCATCGTCAACTGCGGCGCCATCCCCGAAGGTCTCATCGAATCCGAGCTGTTTGGCGCTGAAAAAGGGGCCTACACCGGCGCCACCGACCGACGGAGCGGCCATTTCGAGGAGGCGGACGGAGGGAGCATCTTCCTGGACGAAATCGGCGAGATGCCGCTGGCGGCCCAGGTGCGGCTACTGCGCGTGCTTGAGACGGGCGAGTTTTCCCGAGTGGGGTCATCGACGGTGATGAAGTCGGATGCCCGGGTGATCGCCGCGACCAACAAAGACCTCGGCAAGGAGGTCCAGGCCGGCCGCTTTCGGGAGGACCTCTACTACCGGATCAGCACGATCATCATCCAGATCCCCCCGCTGCGGGATCGCCAGGAAGACATCCTGCCCATCTTCGAGAGCTACCTCCACCAGTTCGCCAGGAAGTACAACTCCCCCATGCGCCGGCTGGACGAGGAGGCACGTCGCATGTTGTTGCGGTACCGCTGGCCCGGCAACGTCCGCGAATTGCGCAACCTGGCCGAACAGGTCATCGTCCTCATCAACCGGGACCTGTTGGGCGTGGAGGACATCCGCTCGTTCTTGCGCGGCGTGACCGTGTCCGGGGCGTCGAGCGAGATCGTCCCGTCTCTCCGTACCGCGAGCCGGGTGGAAAGCGAGGGCGACGACCGCGGCCGCGAGTTGATTTATCGCGCCCTGCTGGAATTGCGGTTGGAGATTCGCGATCTGAAAGAGCACATCGGGCGTCTGACGCAGGGTGTGCGGGTCCCCAAAAGCGCCGAATCGATGGAAACGGCCGAGTACGAACAAACAAACGGCCCGCTGGTCATTGTTCGCGACGGCGCCGGCGATGACACGTTTTCGTCGATGGCCGAAGAGGTGACCTACGAACTGGAGCCAACCCTTGTGCACGGCCGGCCGCTCCTTGGCAGCGGCGCCCCCCGCCCGATGGAGGAGCCGAACGGGGAGGTCGAAGTCGACGATCCGGTTTTTCCGACCCTCGAATCCGCCGAGCAAACGCTAATCGCTGAGGCGCTGAAATACTACAAGGGCAACCGCCGGCAAACCGCGCGCGCGCTGGGCATCAGCGAACGGACCCTGTACCGCAAGCTAAAGGAGATCGATGAAGAAGAGTAGGACAAGGAACAAGGAACAAGGAAAAAGGAACAAGGAAAAAGTGACCTATAAAGATCCGTCTCCCGTTTCCCGTTTCCCGTCTCCCGTTTCCCGTTTCCCGTTTCCCGTTCCCCCGTTTTACCATTTCCCGTTTTACCTTTTACCTTTTACCTTTTGCCTTTCCTTCGCCGGTTGTGGTTTTTACAGCTTCACCGGCGCCTCCATTCCCGAGAACATCCAGACGATCGCCATCCCGCAAGTGGTCGATAACAGCCTTAACACGTTCCCCACGCTGGGTGATCAGATGACGGAGTTGCTGATCAACCGCTTCGTACGGCAGACGCGCCTGTCGCTGGTCGAAAACGAAGACGAAGCGGATGCCGTGCTGACCGTCGAACTCCAGCGCTACACCAACGCTCCCTCCGCCGTCAGCGGTGAAGAACGCGCCGCCCTCAACCGCGTCAGCCTTACCTCCGCCGTCGTTTACATCGACCGCTCGGGCGCGGACGAAAAAGAGCTCCTCCGGCGCTCCTTCACCAGCTTCGAGGAGTACGACCCCGTCAACCTCGACGACGAGGAAGTCGCCGCCATAGCCGCCCTCCAGAACCTCGCCGACGACATCTTCACCGCCGCCACGTCGAACTGGTGATGTTGGTTGGCAGGTTGGCAGGTTGCAGGTTGGCAGGTTGTGTTGACTGAAATAACTTGCCAACCTGCCAACCTGTAAACCTGCCAACCCTTTGCTACCCGTCCTCTACGCGCTTGCCACCGCCGTCATGACCGTGTACGGAGCGAACCTGCTCTGGCTGGCGGTGACGTTCGCGCGCCACGACCGGCTGCGCGAGGGCCCGGTGCCGCCGGTGGATGGAGTGCCTCCCCTCACCGGCCCGACGCCGGTCGTGACCGTCCAGCTCCCGCTATATAACGAACCCCTCGTCGCCGAGCGCCTGATCGATGCGTGTGCGTCGCTCGACTACCCGAAATCCCACCTGGAAATCCAGGTGCTGGACGACAGTACCGACGACACGACCGGCATCGTCACCCGCCGGGTCGACTTCTGGCGGCAGCGCGGGGTCGACATCGTCCTCATCCACCGGGCCGACCGGGCCGGCTACAAGGCCGGCGCCCTGAAAAACGGCCTCCGCCTGGCCCGCGGCGAGTTCATCGCCATCTTCGACGCCGACTTCCTCCCTCACCCCGATTTTCTCGTGCGCTTGCTGCCGTCATTCGGCGCCGGCCCGCAAGATATTGGCCCGGAAGATATTGGCCCGAAGAAGATCGGAATGGTGCAGGCCCGCTGGGGCCACCTCAACGCGGACGAGTCGCTCCTCACCCGCATCCAGGCGTTTGGCCTGGACGCCCATTTCGCGCTTGAGCAGTTCGCACGCAACCGGGCCGGCTACTTCATGAACTTCAACGGCACCGCCGGCATCTGGCGACGCGCCTGCATCGAGGATGGCGGAGACTGGGAGAGCGACACGCTGGCCGAAGACCTCGACCTCAGCTACCGCGCCCAGCTCAAGGGGTGGCGATTTCTGTTCGTCGAGGATGTCGAGGTGCCAGCTGAGCTCCCAACCGAAATCGATGCGCTCCGCACCCAGCAGTTCCGGTGGACCAAGGGCGCCGCGGAGGCGTCGCGCAAGCTGCTCGGCCGGCTATGGCGCTCATCCGAACGTGTCGGCGTGAAGGTCGAAGGGACTTTCCAACTCACCGCTCACTTCGTCTTCCCCTGCATCCTCACCGCCGCCCTGCTGCACGCGCCGCTCCTGTTGCTTTCGCACCTCGGCTACGACGGCCCGGGGCCCATCTATTTCGCCTTCCTCGGGTTCGGGCTCATCGGATTCGCTGGTTTCTTCCTCGCGCAACTCTACGCACAGCGCGCCCTGTACCCGGATTGGCCCCGCCGCGCCGCCTTCTTCCCGCTATTTATGGCCGGCTCCATCGGGTTGGCCATCAACAACACACGTGCCCTGGCGCAAGGGCTGTCCGGCCGGCGCACGGAGTTCGTGCGAACCCCCAAAGGCGGCGTCGGCGCGGATCCTTCCCCGCGAATGTCCATCTGGCGCGTCGCCGAGGCCGCCCTGGCCGTGTACAGCCTGGCCGGCCTGGGGGCGATAGCCGCCTACGGCGAGTGGGCCGCCGTGCCGTTTCAATCGATGTTTGCGCTCGGATTCGGCCTGGTGGCCGTCTATAACCTGCGTGCAAAACAACGGACCCGGCGGCCATCAATCGCCCCACTTGGCGCTGCGGTTCACAAATAGTATTTTAAGATCGAACCCTGGCTCGTTTCCAGGCGTTTGTCAGCACTCCCGTACTACGCGCCCATGCGTGTGTGAAGCCATGCCCGTTTTCGACATAAAAGAGCCGCTCGCCTTTTTGCGCGAGGGGAAAGCCGACGAGGCCATCCCGATGCTCGAACATCTCGTGCAGATCACGCCGGGGCACGTGACGGCCTACGTCCTGCTAGCCCAGGCGTACGCGTCCGAAGCCCGCTGGCGGGATGCGATGTCGACGTGGCAACAGGCCGCCTTCCTCATGCCCAACAGCCCGGCGATCATCAAAGGCCTGGAGCATGCGATGCAGATGTTCTCGATCGCCGGTTCGAGCATTAATGATGTAGAACCGGCGCCCGTCGTCGAGCCTGAGGGACACGAAGAGGCCGTGGATAGCGAGCCGGAAGCGGACCTGGAGCCGGCTGCCTTCTTCTACACGGAAACGATCGAGCAAGAAACTGAAGTCGTACTAGAAGATGCGACGGATCTGGCGACAGGAGAAGTGACCGAATTCGTTACCGATAACGCGGCCGAGCGGTTGACCGACGACGTCACCGAATACTTTACCGAGGACGCAACCGAGCAATCCTCCGACAACGTCACCGATTACTTTTCCGACGACGTCACCGAATACTTTTCCGAGGACGCAACCGAGCAATCCTCCGACAACGTCACCGAGTTATTGACCGAGCAGGCGACCGAACAATTAACCGA